>CAYXCP010000038.1:0-8722 GCA_964463455.1 uncultured Gammaproteobacteria bacterium | reverse complement strand
ATCGATAGTTGTAGCTGCGGTATACCCTTTTTCAAGAGCAAGTGCATACATAAGAGGCTTGATTGAACTTCCCGGCTGTCTGAGTGCGGTAGTAACATTAAACGCACCATATGGTGCATTAAAATAATTTTCTGATCCTACCATTGCAAGTATTTCACCCGTACCAGGTTTTGTAACAAGAACGGCTCCATTGGAAACATTCAGGCTTGTAACTTTAGCGAGCTCCTCCTTTAACATTTTCTCTGCCTGTTCCTGCACATCCAAATCGAGTGTTGTATATACACGCATGCCTCCCTCTTCTACCTGTTTAGTACCATACATTTTTTCGAGCTCACTCTTTACATAAAATACAAAGTGTGGTGCCTTAATAGTGGTGTTAAGAGTAGTTATCGAGAGTTTTGCCTGCACGGCCTTGTCATGATCTTTTTTAGAAATATATCCATACTGTTGCATACGATCTAGCACATCGTTACGTCTTTCGATCGCAAGTTCAGGATTCGTAAATGGCGAATATAATGTAGGTGCCTGCGGCAAACCAGCAAGTAATGCTGCTTCATCAAGCGATAGATCTTTTGCTTCTTTGTTGTAATATGTTTTTGCTGCTTCTTCTATGCCGTATGATGAGCCGCCATAAGGAACCTGGTTCAGATACATTTCAAGTATCTGATCTTTTGAATACAATCTCTCGGTCCATAACGCGAGTACGATCTCTTTTATTTTTCGCTGAACAGTACGATCTGGTGTAAGAAGAGCACTTTTGACCAATTGCTGAGTTAGTGTGGATCCGCCCTGCAAAGTACGTGTTTTTACCATGTCTTTTACTGCTCGAAGAACACCTGAAACTATAGAAATACCGTTATGATTATAAAAATCTTTATCTTCGATGGCTATCGAAGCCTGCGCAATATATGGTTTTAATGAACGCAATCGAATAGGCGTACGGTTCTGTTCATGGTAAACCTCATATAATAATTTGCCGTTTCTGTCATAAATATGCGTTGATAAAGGGTAGTTGAGTTTTCCAATGTCGGAAGGTCGAGGAAGATCTTTAACTATAGCATAACTTTGATATACTCCCAATACTATAAAACATACGATAAAACCCAAAACAAAGTATCTGAGTTTAACACTTATAAGCGATATAAGCAGTCTATATGGCAACGTAATAAGTGAGATACATAGTCGCACTATAAGGATAAACAGTCTGACCAATCCACGAATTAAATAGGATAATAAAAAGGTAATAAATTTGAACAATCCCACAGCAATAGGCCGTGCTGACTCTTTAGCTTTAGAATAAGGAAGGTTTTTGACCAAATAAATTGTACGTATTATGGCAATTTGAACTATTGTAGCAATCCATAATGGAACTTTTCTTACTTTTTCGCCAACAAAAATAAGCCCCTGTACAACCCGATACAGGATAAAGAAAAATAGCCGGCTCAACCTATGCAAACGATCACTCATGGCCGTATTTTATCATGTATTATAGGGTAAATGCAATCACAGACTTCCAGGTAAGCCTTTCAGTTTGGCTTTGACTACCAATCTATTCCAATAAGTGCCGGGAGGTACACACGTAACAAGTGTCAAATATGCTGCATCGTACTTCTGTTCAAGCACCGAAATGTGGTCAGGTTTGACAACAAACATATCAAAAACTTCGTATTCATACTGCAAATCACCCATCTTTATAAGGATTGTGTCACCTTTCTCAAGTGAGGGCAGATAGGTAAAAATAGTTTTGTAGTTTTTTGGATCATATAACTGGGGAAGCGTTGAATGGCCGAAAATAGACACATTGCCATATTCACCTGGAAGAGACATCGGCACATAGTGAATCAGACTTTGTGATAGATCATTACCACCAACTACTACATGAGCATTCGATACATTGATTTTTGGAATACTCAGATAATAATCTTTGACATTCAGCTTCTTAGCAGCTTCTTCCTTATGAGTAGTTGGAAACCACTGATCAGCCTGTACGAAATCTTTCAGATTTGAAGAATATACATCAAAACTTCCTAGTACTGAATCTGCTTCTTTAAGTGAAGATACTATCTGTGTGCGAGGTATGGGGGTACTGACCGTCTGTGATATAAATAATTTCGAATAAATTTCGAACGAAATGATCGGATAAAAAGACCAGAACATAAGTAATGATCCGACTATGAGTGAGACATATGACATAGCGTGGAATGCCTGCCTTTGTTTGCGATTATATTCTTTTTTATATGAGTACAGTGCCATAGTTACATAGACGATGTTTTGACATCAATATTACCCGGGAGAAATGGCATCCACTGATCGAGTATTGGAAGAGGTGCAGTTATATCTACGCGATAACCCTGTGCATTAAATGATTCTCGTACTACACTATCAAGATTTGATTTAGATGACCCCATAACTTTTTTCAGAATGTCAGCTTTATTTACTTCTTTAATAGATAATGTCTGTGCATGGATATTTGCAGTCACCTGATCACTCTTTTTCTTTACATCTTTGACAGTAAATGTTGTTTTTGATGGATCCAGCTGAAAATCTGCGGGAGCATCTTCTTTCAGCTTTCCAGATAAGTATGCATTCATTGCACTAATATCATAGTAACAATAGGTAGTCGCCCCTTTTGCCGTCATTTTTACAGAATCTGCTTCCTCACCTAATTCTTTCGTAGTCTGAATATTAGTTAATGTGGTATCGGTGAGTTCGTCCATAACTTTTGCACCCGATGGAACATTTTTAGATATGCCATCATGAGCATCTTTTTTAGCCTGGGCTAATAATGTGGCTTTGAGTTCATCGAGATCAGATCGGGAAACTGTCTTTACACTTTTTTGCGTACCACCAGTGAATGCAGTATCGTTTACTGCAAAAACCTGTGATGACGAAAGATCGCCTATCTTGAATCGCTTACCTTTAGCAATATTTCCTCCCGTTCCAATCGCTGCAGCCGTAAGTGATCCCTGTGTTTTACCAGGCTCCTTTACATATCCACCATTGATTAGTGTTTCACTTGAAGAAGCTACCGTAATATCACTGTCCAATACAAACTTTATTCCATCAGCCTCAAAAGTGGTTCCTTTTGATATAGAGCGCGGGGAATCTTCAAAATTATTAACAGTTACGCTTCCACGTGCCTTTTCACCTACCTCCCTTTTTCCCGACGTATTAGATGACTGGCTTACATCAGATGTATAGTCTGAGGATTTGAGTTCAGGTGTACTTCCCTCTTCTTTACCTATGCTAAGAGTTATAGCAAGATCCTTTTCTACAGATTTTGATGGTAAATACACAACAATAGTTGCTTTATGGAAGTAATATTCGATAACGGCCAGAGATCCGATAATGAGAAGCAGTCCCACAACGAGGCCAATATACGCTACTTTACCACCTGGTTTTATGTTGAACTTGAAGGAAGGGAATTTAAATGATTTACGACTTTTAGGTGGTTTGGACTGAATCACTTGTTCCTCCTGTGAATAAAGGATAGAAGATTCACTGGCAGGTAAACTATCGGCATGTTCATAAAATTCAAGTCCCTTCGTATGCTGAGCAGCTTTGTCTGAGGCGATATCTTCACCTATTCTAAAACCCATTACTTCTCCTCCCGTTGAAGATTCTGTTGCACTTATAGTAGCTGCAGCGGTTACAGCTGCTGCTGCAGGAATTGTTTTATCTACCAGACTTGTATCTACAAGATCGTCTTTCGAGGTATTCGCATCATATGCCATTTCAGATGGATTTGAGTCGACATTCTCACCAGTTCCTTGCATTTGAGCAACAAATACTTCGCCAAGTTCGCGATACAGATAATCTTTCTTTATCATCTCTACTTTAGGCAATTGAACGAATGTATTATCCCATTTATACGCGAGAATAGCAGCGGCTTCATCATGAAGATCAGATGAATCATATAAGATCATACGTGAAGGAAGGACTCCATCCTTAAATTCAGAGATCATCGCTTTGAGATCATCTATTATATTGTCGGTACGTGAACTTGTACGTACAAAAGACTTTTTGCCACTTTTAAAAATACACAAGTCTATATTTTTCTTGTCCAGTTCTATTATGAGTGCATTCAAAGGCTGTCTATCACGTTTCTGTAAGTATGAAGATACAGCTTCAAAGCATTCAATATATCCGAGCGGTTTGAGTTCGAGGTTTTTAACCAGATTTTTTACTAAATCCTTATATGGTTGCTTTATTTCGGTAGTGGTTTGGTCAATAAAGTATGAATAGACAAAAAATATGGTTTGTTTTAAATGTATCTTCGTTTTGTGTTCAAGATTAAAAACAAGATCATCAATATCCTGAAGAATATTTTCGAATCCATTTGAATAGATCACCTGTTGCTCGTCCAGGATCAGGAGATGGGAACCAGATACTTCAAAGACAAATCCGACAGCCTCATTCGATTTTAAGAATAAGCCCAGATAATACTCTTTAGAGGGCTTTTTACCGGCAAATAGTTTATTAAAAAACATAGATATATTTATTGTATACCAATTTAGGCAGTAAGTGTATAAAAAAATAATAGCATGGCCAAAAGCTAATATCCAATAGCTATAAGCTATTGCAGTTTGTATTGACCCAGTATCTGGTCTATTCCTTTTTGCGCAGTGTTTGCAGCCTCCTGATAACCCACACCGTTAATTGTGGCATTCACTGCATTCTTGAGATAATCTATTATTCTATCGTTTAAACCATTATCATTTGTACGAGAAATAAGAGGTAAGGATACATATTGAGGGGCTTGCTGAATGACTACATTAAGATACTGATTTTTTGCGAGCTGATCAGCAAGGTCGACGCGTGAATAAGGTTCACCAACTATACGTGTTTTTGTCTGGTTGGCATATAGTTTTACCATATTATCTTTTTCACTTAAGAACTTCACAAATTTCCACGCTTCAAGCTGATTCTGACTCACCTTTGATACGCCTTCTACCCAGTAGTTAGCTATAGATATAGAAATGGAATTGGGAACTTTCGGTACGGGTGCTACTTTTATATCTAAATCAGGATTCTGCGCATGTATGTTAGCTATTTGCCAGGTAGGCGCAAAAATCATTGATACTTTTTCCTGTGTAAATGCAACTACTGAATTTGGCATCGTATCATCCCAGAATGCTGTGGGAGGTTCCGCCATTTTCCGGTATGCCTGAAGTGCGCCAACACCTGTCTGAGAGTTAAATGTGGAGAGAGCTGATATTGGTTTATCCAGAGTAGCCTTGTCAGGATTATTCTGAATGAGCATGAGACCGATAATGTCCGAGAAATGTTCAATGTTAGATGATGTCCCGATTGCTAAACCCGAAGTAAGCAGTTTTCCAGTAGCATCGGCTAAAGTAAGTTGCTTCACTACATCTGCTACCTGATCCCAGTTAGATGGTGCCTGGCTTATACCTGCCTTCTTAAATAAACTATTATTATAAAGAAGAACAAGTCCGTCTATTTCAAGCGGTATACCGTAATAATATTTATCTACTTTCAGATCTTTCGCATGAACAGGATAGAATGTTTTTTCAAACTCTGCATTACTCATGATACTTTCGGGAAGTGGTGCAGCAACCTCCTGAATCTCAGGGAGCCAGGTATTATGAAAACGGAAAATATCAGGGCCGGTACCATTTTTACTTCGCGCAATGAGTTTTTCGCGATACTCCTGAGGCTCCATCTTTACATAGTTAATAGTGACATTTGGATTTTTTGATTTGTAGTCAGCGATTAAAGGATCCATGACATCTTTATCTTCCCACAAGCCCCAATATGTTAGTGTTACAGGTTTGGACGCGGTAGCAGGCCCTCTAAATACAAGTTTCAGAAGTACAAACAAAATGATGATGAAGAAAAGCACTGCACCACCGATAATAAAGTACTTTGTCTTGCTTTCTTCATACATCGGACCAGGCAGATCGGGAGGCATCATGGGAGGTGCCTCATTCATGACATCTTCTGTGCTTGCTACATCTGATGAAACCTCTTCAGGTTGCATCTGGGGAGCTGAAGTATCAGTCGACGGGGGGCTTTCTACAGCCACACTTTCAAATATTGGTTTTGGAGATTCCTGCTCAAAGCTTGGTTGATTTCCATCACCATTTACTTTATTATTGTCTGTATCCATTACATGTATGATAGCAAAAACGGGTGAAAAAGACACCATCATAATACGGAATATACTTATCGGAGCCGGAACTCTGTTCATATCTTTTATTGTTTTCCTGAGTTACCTGATGTCTGTCGAAAATAAAGTAGCAGATCGTATATATCCTCACGTTTTCATTGACGGAGTTAATGTAGGCTATCAGTCAAAAGATGCTCTTAAGAAAAAATACGAAGCACAAAACGCAAAACTGAAACAGGTAAACCTTACCGTTTGGTATAAAGATGCACCTATTGCTACATTTGACGCCACCAATCTAGATCTCAAAACAAATGGACCGGAAATAGTCGATAAAGCATTTATTATTGGCAGAACTGAGCATGTACCTTCACGCATGTATCAAAAAGTGGCTACTATATTAGGAATAAGGTCATTTGCATTCGATACGAAAGTGACATATAGTAAAGGCGCCCTCGAAGATTTCATTAATAATGTTCAGGATCAATACGAAATACCCGCAAAAAATGCACTGTTTACGTTTGAAAATGGTCGTGTAGTGAATTTTAGAAAAGAAGAAAAAGGAAACAAATTAAATATAGACTCACTATACAAAGATGTAGACAAACAGGTCTCTTCGATGAAAAGAAATCCTTCTTCAGCGCAAATAATGCTTACTGATCATGTGGTTGAACCCGAAATAACTCTTGCTGAAGCAAATAATTTCGGTATTGAGGAGCTTATCGGCGAGGGAAAATCAGATTATAGTCATTCAATACCCAACAGAATTGAGAACGTTATACTGGGAGCATCAAAATTTAACGGCGTACTTATTCCTAAAGATAAAGTATTCTCATTTGATGAAACCATTGGTGATATTTCGCAATTAACCGGATACAAACAGGCTTACATTATAAAGAACGGTAAAACAGTACTCGGTGATGGCGGAGGCGTTTGCCAGGTATCTACCACACTTTTCAGAGCTGCACTAAACACAGGCCTTCCCGTCATGGAACGTCATGCCCATGATTACCGTGTATATTATTATGAAAATGACGCGAAGCCTGGGTTTGACGCAACGATATTTTCACCATCTGTGGATCTGAAAATAAAAAATGACACAGGCGCTTCAATACTTATTTTAACGGAAGTAGATAAGGAACATAATCTTCTCTACTTCAGACTTTACGGAAAAAAAGATAATAGAAAGGTAGAACTCTCAGAACCAACCGTATATGATGTACAACCTGCTCCTCCACCGCTCTATCAGGACGATCCTACATTAAAGAAAGGTGTAACTAAACAGGTAGATTTTGCTGCATCAGGAGCGAAATCAGTATTTAAGTATAAAGTAACAAGAGATGGTCAGATACTCACGCAGGATACCTTCTACTCAGTATATAAACCATGGCAGGCAGTGTACTTAGTCGGGCAGGCAGACTAGAGTATGCCTCACTATGTCATCCCGAACTTGTTTCGGGATCTATGTTATAGAAGAGATGCTGAAACAAGCCGTGCCTGCCGGCAGGCAGGTTCAGCATGACAACACATGAAGTAATATCAAACTTACAGCTTACTCACATCTGTATCAATCGCATCCATCTCCCTATCAACCTGTGTATCGCTGACATCAAGTTGATCGACACTCTGCTCTTGTACAGGCGATGGTGTTATTTCCATCTTTCCTGATTTCATTGAGGGAGGAACAGAAATTGATGCTGCTTTTTTTCTCATGCTGTACTGAAACATTTCTGATGCTTTTGATGATGACTGTACGTACATAAAAAGAAATACTCCTGCAGCTCCCGTAATCATAAGAAAGCTCAGGACAAAAACGGCAATCATTTTCTTTTTACCAGCCGATTCTACAGTCATATATTGAGGTGTAGAAGGTGGTGTATTTATTGGTTGTGGTGTCTGTGGTGTTGTTGGTGTTTGTGTTGGTTCCATATATGTTTATTAATTATTGTACTGGTGTTACACTTGGGCTCACTTCAGGTGACTCTGAGGGCTCAGGAGATTCTGATGGCTCCGGAGACATAGAGGGCTTAGGTGAAACTGATACTTTTGGTTCCATTATGAGGCGTGCCTCTTTACGTGCAGCAAGCACATCTTCACGTGCTTTTCTGACCAGTGAGAGAACACCTTTCAAATCTGCTTTAAATTGTGTTACTACGGATGATACATCAGTCTTGACTGTTTGATCAGACTGAATAGTTATGGTATAGGTTTTTGCCGCTTGAGCATCTACTGCTTTCTGTGCAGCTGCTATGGATGCCCTAGCTTTTGCTGTAGCTGCGTCATATGCTGCAGTACTTGCACCTGCTTTCTTGTGAGCATCTACGTTTGCCTGTAGTTCTGTAAAATGTTTAGTCATTACTGCAAGCATTTTGGCAAAATCTGCAGTCATTTTTGTATTCTTTTCTGCAATATGTGTATTAATCCGTTCCACTGTTTGTTGTTTTCGTTGATCTCTTATTTTTGCAATTTCAGCTTTTATTGCTTCATGCGAAGCGGTCATCTTATTTTTAAGATCATTCATTATCTGATCTCTTTCATCTTTAATCTTTGCGCGCATAGAGATAATTGCATCAGGTACCTTATCTTTGCCTCTAT
>CAYXCP010000037.1:0-8738 GCA_964463455.1 uncultured Gammaproteobacteria bacterium | reverse complement strand
GTTTGTCAAATTACACATAGCCATAAGTTTTCAGGCTTATTGTTATATCCTATAGTATAGGACACTTATCTTATAATGTCAATATATTACTTACATATTTTTGATATCTATAAAATGAAGAATAGTTCATCAAAATAGCCTTAATATAAGGATTTTTTAAGGCTAGATTACTCTATTGAATCTTAATATGTCAGTATGTGTTTGACATTATATGAAAAAAAACACTAAAATGCGTATAGATTCCCGCCTTCGCGGGAATGACAGATGTTATCAATTTTTAATTCCTATGCCACTCCCCATTCTTGAAAGCCTCGGATTAACCTCAAATGAAGCTATATTGTATGAATTACTGCTCCGCATGGGCGAACAGTCAGTCAGCATACTCGCCCGGGAATCAGGACTAAAACGTACAAACGTATATTATTTGCTGGGTGAGCTTCAGAAAAAAGGCCTCATTTCCAGCCACGAAGATCATAAAAAAACATTTTTTAAGCTTGAATCGCCTCAAAAGCTTATAGAACTAGCCGACAATCAGCTTAAGGAAAAGGAACGTATTCGCACTGACCTGTCATCTTTACTTCCTGATCTGACCTCTTCATACATTCTCACCTATGAAAAGCCAATAGTTACTCTCTTTGAAGGTGTACAGGGACTTAAGCAGATATATGAAGATACGCTTCGGGAAGGTAAACCTATCTATGCGGCACTATTACCTTATGAAATAGATGAAGAGCTACGTAAATGGCTTCGTACAACATATCTCAAAAAGAGAACGACCATGAAGATACACGCCAATGTACTTATAGCATCTAATAGTTTTGCATCAACGTATAAGCAGGAAGATACGAAATATGAACGAACGACATTTATTGTTCCTCAAAAAAAGTTCCCATTTCAGCAGGAAGTAAATATTTACGGTGATAAAGTAGCGATTATGAATTACAAAAAAGGTGAACATCTGATCGGCATGATCATTCATAATCCGCTTATCGCAAAAACATTTAAGGCGCTCTATGACCTGGCCTGGGAAGCTGCTGAAGCACTATATGCGAAGCGATACATCAGTTCGCTATCGAAATCGGAGGGAATAAGTGACGAATCTTGACAATCTTCTTTATTTTTTCTTCAGCAGATAAATGAAGGTCCTGTTTCGTGAGCCTCCAATATACATTTACATTGGGTTTACCCGTATGATCTGTGTATCTTAACTCTTCAATTTTCTCTACGCGAAAGCCAGCAAGTTCTCCCATGATGATAAACAGTTCATCATCAGGAAAATAGCGATCGAAAAAATGAGCATTATCCGGGCTACCTACCACAAATCCTTCCTCATGGCTTACGATGCCTAACTCCTGTGCATTGGCATTTAATTCGTTTATACGTGCTCCCACATATCCTTCACGTGATGGTGCATCGATAAGAAGTTTTCCGTTATCTTTAAGAACAATACCTATATTTTTTAACGTCTGTATCCATTTCACACTGTCGCTCATATGCTGGAAGGATCTTCCGAGTGAATATACCCCATCAAACATACCTGGTGGAAATGGTAGGCTTTCCATGCCCCCCTGCTGAACCAAAGCTTGAGGATTGAGGTTTTTTATATGATCTATATATTTTTGAACAATATCGATACCATATACGGTCTTACCATGCTTCATAAGTTCAAGCAAGTGCCGCCCACTTCCGCAGGGAAGGTCAAGAATCACCTGAGCATCTTTCATCTCAGTAAGAATTAATTGAACTTCATGCACGAGTGATTTTTCATTTGCATCATAGGTTGCAATATCAAAATGTTCTCCATATATCTGTTCAACAGAACTTATGGTTCCGTGCTCTGGCAAATATCCGGTATTTTTGAAGATCTGATTAATACGTGCTTCAGTTTGAGGATCAGATGTGAGAGCGAGATCACGCAACATTGTCACAAGAGCTACGTCTGTTAATTTATTAGCAAAAGAGGTGAATAGTTCCTTTTGCTTTTCCATATCAGTTGAATCTATTAGAACTGATACCGCAAGTTTCGCTAGTTCATCTTGAGAAAAATGCCCCCATATCACTTCACTTAACCGATTCCCAAGCTCAACATCGCGAGTATCAGCACTCAAAAGCAATCTTTTGGTATCTGTGCCGAGTTTTTCTAGCAAGTCGTGTTTCCCTTCTTTTTTATTATCGAGAATCACCAGTGAAGGAATGGTTTGGAGAGTATATCTGTTAAGTGGATGATGAGGGTTAGTTGCTATATCATAGAGAGGAGAGGCTATATCGTACATGCTGGATGTCGTGGTTTGATTTCCAGAATTATCTGTGAACGACGTGTGCTGTGATAGAAGTACGGCGAGGTCAGTGCCTATTTGAGGTAATAGTGCCTGCATAACAGGTATATCATCAGGTTTCGTCTGTATAAATTTTGAAATGATGTGTGGCACATATTGCACTAATAACCGTTCACTATGCATATCGCCTATAAACTGCATAAAGCGTTCATATTCTTCTGGAGGCATCGCTTTAAGTTCCTCATCTGATACATCAACCAATTCATCAAGTGCCACATCTGGAGTTTCCTGAACTCTTTGTGCAAATCGTTGTAAAAAAGCAGGTGTTTCTACGCCAGGATCTGCCTGCTTTATATCTGTTTCATCAACCATACACATATTATACTAGTCCATATATAATGATGTAATATGCGCAAAGGATTTACATTATTTGAGATTTTGCTCTCAGTAGCCATCATTGGCCTTCTTGTTGCAGCCTTACCACTCACCATAAATCTGCGCGTTCAGTTTGGGAAAGGTTACGATAGCAAACGTAAATCCGAACTCCAGTTACTTAAGCGTACCCTAGAAGATTTTTACAATGATAAAAGTAGATTTCCTACTTCGTCTGAGATATGTTACGACAGTTTGAGCGATGATAATACGTGCCATATATGCGGCAGGCGCACAACATCAGCCACTATGAAACCGTATATCGATCAGTTACCGTGTGATCCGCAATCTCCAGCTCATGACTATCTTTACCAGGTAGATAACGATACTGCCCCCACCTATTATCGTATTTATACGAAATTAACGGTAGAAGCAGATACTGCCATTTCGCAGCTTGACTGTCAGTTCGGATGCGGTCCTCCTCCCACCTATGGATATAACTATGGTGTAACAAGTACAAATACATTTCTTGAAACGCATATGGTAAGGTGTGATGCTGCTCCCCGCTTATACGCTGTTATTGGCAATATATGTAATATTTGTGGCTCTTATGCTCAGTGTAAATCTATAGCAGGAAACGGAGCAACTTTCTATTATAACCCTGAAGGAGGAGCGGCTGATTGTAGTGTTCCATGTAAACCATAAAAATACGGAGTTTGTACTACTTTTATTCATTGACATTGACTTTCAAAATATCTAAACTTAAACGATATGCAAAACAACAAATCTGTAATACATACGGTATTAGTTTATTTCCTTACTATTATTACAGTACTTACCCCTGTTATATTCCTCCCTATTACCCAAGAATTCTTTACGACAAATAAATTTTATCTCCTCGCCTTTGGCATGCTTATCGCATTTGCCATCGCTACTGTAGAAACAGTGTTTAGTAAATCAATGAAATGGGAACGAAAACCATACGACAGTGCAATACTGCTTCTAGTAGTTGGTGTCGCTTTATCGTTATTAATCGTAACTCCGAATAAAACGGAAGGTGTTCTGAATCCAACATTTGGACTCGCATCCGTTCTGTCACTCAGTGTTCTCTATTTTTTCCTATCCCGCTTCACCAGTCATGATAAACGGACCGTATTTAATGGACTCGCGATTACGGCTTCTATAGCAGCTGTTGTCAGCATTATTTTCTTTTTCAAACCGTTTGCAACTGTTAATCTACCGGTGTATTTCACATTCCTGAAAAATCCTTATTTCACTTTGTTGGGTACACCTCTTGAAACATTACTCTTTATCGGATTTTTCCTGATTTATGCACTAGTCGTTTTGTTCAGTGAAAAAACAACAGACCGCAAGCATAACAACACCATTTTAATGGGAGTTGCGGTAAGTTCATTTATTGCCGTACTTATGTTGGCGTACACGATTTTTAAGCCACAGACAAGTACTGCGGGACAGGCACTATTGATACTACCTCCGTTTAGATTATCATGGTACGCGGCAGTAGAAATCCTCAAAACACCTCTCAGCGCTCTTTTTGGAGTTGGTATCTCTAATTTTTCGGCTCTATTTACTGCGGTTAAAGATGGATTATATAATCAGAGTTCATTATGGCAAGTCGAAACATTTACACTTTCACGATCAGCACTCCTTCACATTTTAACTGAAACAGGTATTATCACGTTTGTAGCGTTTATGCTTCTTGTATACCAGCTTGTGAAGAGTACATTTTTCGGCAGACATCAGTCGCTGCTAAACAAAGTGATAGTGGTATATATAGTCGCAGCACTTGCATTATTCCCGCTTTCATTACCTCTGCTGTTCCTTTTCTTTATCGTCATAAGTCATGTTGTAGGAGATTACGCAGCACAATCAGAGAATCACGTAGATACTTATAGCACCATTGAAACAGCTGCTGTCCTGCCTTTGCATATTGTCATGATTCTTATCTCAATTATATTTATAGGCATTTCCGGTTACATTGTAGGACGCGGATATCTTGCAGAAATATATTTCAAAAAATCACTCGATGGATTTGCCGCAAATAATGCACGTGCTCTGTATGATAACCAGAGAACTGCTATTAGTTACAATCCTTATCTTGATAAATACAGACTCAGCTTTGGTCAAACAAATCTGCTTATTGCAAATAATATTGCAGGCAAGGACAAAACAAAACTGACTGATGCAGATAGACAGACAATTGCACAGGCAATACAGGCTGCCATTTCAGAAGCAAAAGCTGCGGTAACATTAAATCCAAGTAGAGCTGCTAACTGGGAAAATCTTGCAGCAACATATCGAAATGTACTAACGATTGCACAAGGAGCTGATGTATGGACCGTTTCATCATATCAGCGCGCAATAATACTGGATCCAAATAATCCGGTCTATCGAGTAGGATTAGGAGGCGTTTACTACTCGTTAGGTAATTACAATGAAGCAACCAAGTTATTTGAACAGGCAACGGCACTTAAATCTGATTGGTCAAATGCTCACTATAATCTTGCATGGGCATCATATCAGAACGGCGATTTTAACCGGGCTGCCGCTGAAATGCAGACCGTTACCACACTTCTTGACCCTGTCAGAGATGAAGCTGATTACAAAAAAGCACAACAGGATTTAGCCGATTTCAAATCAAAAATGGCTAAGACAGAAGAGCAAAAACCAGCAGCTCAAACGCTAAAGGAAACACCAAAGAAACTGAGTTTGCCAACACCTCCAGTAGCAACATTATCTCCTAAGATTGAGTTACCGAAGACAGCATCTCCTGAAGCTCGCTAATGACTGAAAGATGTTGTAGTCACCGAGTCTGACTCGGTGACTACAGCGTGAATGTATTGATCAGCATATCGTGACCTTAGTCGACCTGCACATAATGTCTTCTACACGAACACTCATGTGTTCGCGTTGTAACAAACGTATTAATTGACATCGATCTGTTTCTGTCATATGATCGGTCGAATAGGTAAATCCTTTCGTGATATAAGTTCTGCCACATATCAAAGAGCTATAGCTAGATTGCGGCAGATCTAATGATTTAGTGTAGATCTCAGTGGCCGATACCACAGTGACTCGTAACACCAATAGATGTAGCTTTTATATGTGTTATTTAAGGAAGTTCAGTGGGTTAAGAAGTGTTTCTCCTGATCTGATTTCGAAATGCAAATGAGTACCTGTTGATCTTCCTGTGGAACCCATTTGACCAAGTTGTGTGCCTTTATTTACGGCCTGGCCCAAAAATACATCTATACGTTGGAGATGCCCATAGAGAGATTTGTATCCATTGCCGTGATCGATGATAACGTGACACCCATATCCGTACTGGATACATGCGGCATAGATGACGGAACCTGTATCAGCTGCAATGACCGCAGGAGCCGCAGGATTCGCGATATCAAGAGCCATATGGTACCAGATAGGATATTGGGTAACTATGCCCGTTGTTGGCCATATAAATGATGAAGATCCCTTTACGCCCGATACTACCTGAGCAAACATCTGCTGAGCCACATACTTCGGCTGTTCTTCTTCAATGATACCGTCAGGCACAAAAAGTGTTTGTCCCGGAGTTAATCCGAACGTGTCTAAATCGGTAAAATCATTAAACGGAAAGTTTACGATTTTCTGTGCGTCTGTTTTATATTTCTTGGCTATGGTGTAAATGTTTTCTCCTGAAATTACTTTGTGAACAACACCGGTCACCGGCGGTATAGATAACTTATCACCAGGAGAGATCGTATCATCTTTTTTGTCATTTGCCCATTTGATCGTGTCGACGGAAATATCAAATTTCTTTGCAATGTTTGCGAGTGTATCTCCTCCTTGTACTGTATATTCAATAGATTTATCGCGAGGTTTTGAAGAAATAACCGTACTCAGAGAACTCTCTATTGGGTTATATGAAATGATCGAACTCTGGCTTGTCGTATCCTGATTATTGAGACCATTAATAAACGGATTATTTTCTGCGATAGTTGGGGCGCCAATCACCACAGTTGCAACAAGAAGAAAGAATGTGGTGTTCAGAAAAGAGTTTGAATATTTGCCTCGTTTGACTATCAAAAAGGCCACAATAATATCCTTGAATCCCTCAAATATCTGACCAAAATTAAACAGACGGGATTTTATATATGCTTTCAAAAAATTCAGATACTGCTGTATTTCTTGCATAATGAGGTACTATATTGTACCAAATCTTATGCAGCATATGCTTCCACTATCTTTTTGACAGCTACTTCAAAAGCAGCCTGTTTCAACGGTATATTACGTTCAAGGCTTCTGTCCCAGATAGCATGAAATGCGTGTGCCATTTTTTCTTCCAACTTGGCATTGACTTCAGCTTCTGTCCAGTAATACCCTTGTTTACCCTGCACCCATTCAAGGTATGAAACAGTAACGCCGCCGCTGTTTGCAAGAACATCAGGGACGATAATTACTCCTTTTTTGGTGAGATATTCATAGGCTTCTTCGGTGATTGGTCCGTTTGCCATTTCAATGATGATTTTTGCCTTTATTCGTTTCATATTGTCAGCATTGATTACATTTTCAAGTGCTGATGGAACAAGAATATCAACTGGCAACTCAAGAAGTTCTTCATTTGTTATCAAATGTCCTCCTCGCGTATCGCACACGCCACCTGCACAATAACAACCTGCCAGACTACCCTTTTCTTTTTTACATTTCATAACTAAAGGAATATCAAGATTCATTAAGGTATTACTTTCTTTTTTGATGATACCTCCTTTTGAATCCGATACTGAAACTACGTTGTATCCTTCTTGTTGAGCAATTTCTGCAAAATAGTATCCTACATTTCCGAATCCCTGAACAGCAATAGTGGGCGAACTGGCAAGTTCCATCTTTCGCGATTCTTTTAATTTATTGAGGAGTGCCTTCATAATGATCACACCACCTCGACCGGTAGCTTCTGTTCTACCGAGACTACCGCCACGGGCAACTGGCTTTCCGGTAAATGTTGCCGGTGATTTATGTCCTACTATTTTTTCATATTCATCAAGCATCCATGCCATGATCTTGGGATTTGTGTTAACATCAGGAGCAGGAACATCGATATCAGGGCCTACGAACGGTGCGATTTTTGCAGCAAACCCTCGTGCTACACGCTCCAGTTCTGCTTCCGATAATGTTTTTGGATCTACAATGACTCCTCCTTTGCCGCCACCATAGGGAATTCCGGCAACAGCGCACTTGATACTCATAAGTGTCGCAAGAGCCTGGACTTCTTCTTTAGAAACGGAAGGATGAAATCGTATACCACCCTTGTATGGGCCTAGTGCAGAGTTATGCTGTACCCGATATCCTTTACACAATTTCAGTTCACCACTATCAAGGCGCACAGGAAACGAGAAATCATGAATCATTTCTGGCTCAATGAGTCTTTCTACTTGTGTAGCAACCAGGTTTAGCGATTTTGCTGCATGTGCAATTGTTGCCTGAGCTGTTTCTAACATAGTCGCACCAGTTGAAGTTGTCGATGTATGTTTCATAGATAAATGATTTAACGTTAGTTAATACAAATGTTATAACTCGAGATATCGTTCCAGATCAAGCGATGCCGCAACACCCATCCCTGCAGCGGTTGCTGCCTGACGGTATACGTGGTCAACACAGTCGCCAGCGGCAAACACGCCAGGAACTGAAGTCATGGTCTGGTATTTGAGATCATATTGTTTCATAGTCCCACCTGCCTGCCGGCAGGCAGGTTGTTTTAAATCACTGGAACCCTGGAGCAATGAAATCATTTCTTGTGCCTTCATGGCAGAGGTCATAATGTACCCTTTTTTATCGAGTTCAATTTTGTCTTTGAACAGTTCTGTATCCGGTTTATGTCCGATAGCCAGGAATACGCCATTCAATGCAATTTTTCGCTCATCTTTTCCCGATATCTTTAATACTATGCCTTCGACATGCGTATCGCCTGTGACTTCTGTCACTTCAGCATTCCAAACCACTTCAATTTGAGGATGGTTAAGTACACGTTCCTGCATAATCTTAGAAGCTCTAAAACTGTCACGACGATGAATGACATATACTTTTGATGCAAAT
>CAYXCP010000036.1:0-9106 GCA_964463455.1 uncultured Gammaproteobacteria bacterium | reverse complement strand
TCCATACACTTATTATATCAGATACATTCTATCCTTTTATCCAGGACAAGGATTCTCCACTTCATCCGACTGTGTCGTGAACTTCGTTAGTGACAAACTTCTCCCGTGTTTTCCATTAAAAAAGGGTGTGCTTAAGCACACCCTTTTTTAATGAGTCCAGGGACAAGGATTCGAACCTTGGCAGCCCGAAGGCGACAGATTTACAGTCTGTTGCGATTGACCACTCCGCCATCCCTGGATATAAAGTTGTCATCCCGGACTTGATACGGGATCCATGTAAAATACGCAGATCCCCGCCTACGCGGGGATGACACAAGACAAATTATACCATACACTAATTGAAATTTCGAATAGCTTTTTCGCTATCACAGTGCGCGGCAGGTATGATAATATGTAATAAATGACACTGACTGAATTATCGTTCTATGTACGCAAATTTCTTCCGTTTGGAATCATCGGAATACTGATGATGTTCATATTTTTCTATGTCTTTCAGCTACTCCTGCTTGTGGGGCCTACGAAGACAGCAACTCAGATCTCATTTAATACTGTTTTTCAGAAAATTAAGGAACCCGAGATTGCAGACGCAACACCTTCAAGTAAATTTAAATATATCCTTGACACGATAGATGGGCAACCTGTTGTAGCAAGTTCGGCAGGGAGTGTATATTATCTGCCACCATCAACCACACGCTTTGGATATCGTGATAAGGCAATGCTTATGGCGAAAACATTAGGTATCGATACTGATGCAGCTCGTTACAGTCTAAAAAATGAAACGACTGCCCAGTTTCTCACTGATCTCCAGAGTTTTACCGTAGATATTACTAACTTTAATTTTACCTATCAGTATGATCCGCCAGCGAGCGATCCAATATTCACTGATCTACAGGTGCCATCTCCTGAAGCCGCGACAGCAAACGCCAGTGATTTCTTAAAATCAATGGATCGGTATCCTGAAGAGCTTGCACAGGGAAAAACAAATGTTGTTTATTTACGTATTGAACCGGGAACAAAAAATCTCTCAGTTGTTCAGAAACCAGCAGATGCAAATATGATAGAAGTCGACTTTTATCGCCCTGATGTCGATGAATATCCAATAGTTGCACCTAAATATTTTAATAGCCCTAACTACGTAGTTCTCCTATACAACGCTAAAGATTTTAAAATTCTGCGTGCTCAAGTCAAATTTTTTGAAAAATCTACTGAGCAGGTTGGTATTTACCCTCTTCGTTCAGGTGAAACCGCATGGAAAGAATTACAGGATGGGAAAGGTAAGATAGTGGTTTCGCCGGGAAATGCACCAAATAACACTATCAAAATTAAACAGATGTTTTTGGGGTACTATGATCCTGACCGTTATCAGGATTATCTGCAACCCGTATTCGTATTCTTAGGTGAAGGTAACTTTGCTGCGTATGTACCTGCGGTAAGCAAAGATTGGTTAACGGAGTAGAACTTATTGATTGAGAATTCTTTTCTTGTCATCCCGAATTTATTTCGGGATCCCTTTCTTAAATGCAGAGATCCTGAACCAAGTTCAGGATGACATCTATTTAGGTATATTCACACTCTCGTAATTCACATTATCCTGTATCCATTTGACTGCTGTACGTGTGTCTTCAAATCTATCTTGGCTCTTCAATATCACGATTATGTAATCGTGTCCGTTATAGCGATAAAAACTAACGAGGTTTTCGCCAGCGTTTTCTGTATAACCGGTTTTGAGTCCACCTATTCCTTGAAGTTCACCAAGTAATTTATTGACATTAGCTAATCGATGAAAATATTTAAAATCAACATCCGAGATTGTGATTTCTTTAATCGATACGATTTTGCTTAGATATTTATTCTTCAATAGTTCACGTGCGGCAAGAGCGAGTTCGAATGGAGTAGTGTATTGTCCTACAGCATCCAGTCCTGCAGGATTTTTAAACTGTGACTTCTTCATACCTAGATCCTGGGCTTTCTGATTGACGAGTTTCATATATTTTTCCATCCCGTAATGTTCTGCAAGCGCATATGCAGCATCATTACCTGAATAAATCAGCATTCCATACAGTAAATTTTCTACCGTGATTCGTTCTCCAGGCTTAAGTTCCATTACCTGTCCTTCGTTCATCTCATGCTGAATCGTTATGATATCGTCTGGCTTGTATACATCATAAGCCACAAGTGCTGTTAAAATCTTTGTTGTAGATGCGGGAAGCAGCCGTTCATGAGGATTTTTAGCGAAGAGAGGTGTGTACGATGTCTTGTCGACAATATACATACCTTCAGCAGAGGTGTAAGGCATTATCTGATTTTTTACTAATGGCACAGAGTTAATCGTTAACGCAGTGTTTGCTGTATCTTCAGTAAATAAATCGCGCTGGAATGCAAAAATACTAAACAACATTGAATCGCCCGGATAAAACAAAAGAAGAAACGTCACCAATATATAAAGAAGAACAAATTTCAGTTTCATGTACTGATTATATACTAGAACATTTTTATTTTGCGATCATTGCAACCGTTTATCTTGTCTTTATTCCCAGTTCTTTCAGTTGACTATCTTCGGCTTCCGATGGTGCATCCATTACCGATATTTTCCCCCCAGAAGAGGCCGGAAATGCAACAACTTCACGAACTGAAGGTTCGCCCAGTGCAGCCATCAAAAGGCGATCAATGCCCGGTGCAATACCACCATGTGGAGGGACACCCATCTTGAATGCAGTCAGCATGTGATCAAACTGATGTTTCTGTTCTTCGGTGAAACCAATGAGGGAGAATATCTTGTTCTGTACGTCTACCTGGTGAATACGGATACTGCCACCGCCGACTTCGAATCCGTTCAGGACTAAGTCATGCTGGAGTCCGCGGACTTTCATCGGATCAGAGTCAAGTAATGGAATATCATCCGGATGAGGTGCGGTGAACATATGGTGTGACGGTGCAAATTTTGCTTTGCCCGAACCATGGAAATAATCTGCTTCTGACTGTTCAGTGAACAGAGGAAAATCGAGTGTCCATGAGAATGCAAGTTCGTTAGGGTCATTTTTGTCTTTTCTGAGGTCTGGTTTATCGGTGCCATATTGTTTCATGACATCTGCATGTTTGAGTCTCGGCCATGGGGTGACTGAAATATGCTTTTCCGGCATGAGTTCAGTTACCAGTTTCGTAAACATGTCTTCGATCAGAGTAAGGATATCTTCCTGATTGATGAATGAGAGCTCCATATCAAGCTGGGTGAATTCACCGTATGCACGATCTGCACGTGGGTCTTCATCGCGGAAGCAGCGTGCTATCTGAAAATATTTCTCGACCCCTGCTACCATCAGTAACTGTTTGTACTGCTGTGGTGACTGAGGAAGTGCATAGAACTTTCCTTTCTGTAAACGTGAAGGCACTAAGAAATCACGAGCGCCTTCAGGAGTTGTTTTTGTCAGAATAGGAGTTTCGACTTCCATAAAGCCTTTTTCTGCGAGATAGTTTCGGATGAATAACGTTGTCTTTGATCGGAGCATTAGGTTATTCATCATGCGTGATCTGCGCAGATCAAGATATCTATATTTAAGTCGTGTTTCTTCGTCAATTTCGTATCCATCAGTGTTTATCGGAATGGGAAGGGGTTCAGCTTTATTCAGAATCGTAAGTCCTGTTGCTTCCATCTCAATAGAGCCGGTCTTTATTTTTGGATTTACGAGTTTTTCTGGGCGAGCCTTTATGAGTCCCTTGATAGTGACAACATCTTCTGTTGAAAGCTGTTTGAATTCTTCAGCGCCCACAATCTGTAGTATTCCGGTACGGTCACGAAGATCAATGAAGACTATTTTTTTGTGATCGCGTTTTGAATCGACCCATCCGGTGATTTCCACCTCTTTACCAACTTGTGATACCGTGTCGAGAATACTAAGAGTTTTCATAAGTAAGCCTATTATATCGCTTCTGGGGTGGATTGGCAAATATGAAGTGTGGAGGATGTAGCCTTATAAAGGTAAGGCTACATCCTTTAGTGCCTAAGGTATACCTGTCGGTTTGAGTATATCATGCCGCCGGTTATACCAGTAACACGATACGCCCACCGGATAGTCTGTATTACCAGCCTTAATTTTTACCGCCCACCAAATGGGATGATAGTTTGTGGTATAGATCATAGCGGTAATGTGACCAGCGGTCGGTTCCAGGACTCTGAAGCGGGCGGCGATTCGTGCGCGAAATTGCTTCACTGGAAGCCAAACCGGTTTAGCTTTCAACCTTTCCTTTGCTCTCCTTTCCTGAGCTTTAGAAGGTTTTGCGAGTGGATGGCGCTGCCACATTTTCATAGAGCCTCCTTTCATTTACGCATCACTATTATATCAAATAAATGCAGGTATTGTCGCTATGGGCAACCTAAAGCATATAGATAAGCTATATTGGCAGTAAACCGACAAGTTTTGCGCGAAGTCTCTCTCGTCCATTCCAGTTATCTATTTCGAGCTGGTATGCAACTTGTACCTGCTGTCCGCGTTTGAGTTCACTGCCGAGTTCTGCCTGTGAAAACGCAATTACTTCAAGAGGCATGCTTTCGCTGGCCGGATCGCCGATATGCAGTTTGAGATGATTTTTGAGTTTGCCAAAAAACTGTTTGTCTATTATTGTCGTATCCGATACGAATATGGGATTCGGATTGCCGATGCCAAACGGCTCGAGGAGTTCAAGTTTCTGTGCAAGGGGGAGCGTAATCTTTTTGAGAGGGATTAACAGATCAGCGTCAATCGTTTTTTCGAGATCAACATCGGCCATGAGATCAACAGACTGCTTGCCAATCTCTGCTACAAACATTTCGAGTGATTCTGATGTGACGGTAAAACCAGCTGCCTGTTTATGACCACCGACTCCGTTTAAATACTGTTTGAGTCCCTGTAAAAACGAGGTAATGTGAAATGTCGGTATAGAACGGGCAGATCCCTTCATAATGCCTTCTGCTTTTGTGATGATGATTGCTGGCCTGCTGTATTTTTCTACTATTTTCGAAGCAACGAGACCAATGATTCCCTCGTGCCATGTTTCAGAAACCAGCACAATGATTGAAGGTGTTGGTTCCATGGCTTCGACCATAACGAGCGCTTCATCAATAGCTGCTTTTACGAGATCCTGTCTTTTTACATTTAAGGAACCAATAGATGATGCAAGTTCAAACGCTTTCTGCTCGCTGGTGGTGCACAGAAGCCGCAAGGCATCCATCGCATGTTGCAGTCTTCCGATCGCATTAATGCGCGGTGCAATGATAAAACCGATTTCATAAGGCGTTATTTTTTTGTCACTGATTCCCGCTTCGTGCAGGATGTGTGTGATCCCGTGCCTTTTTACGCGCGTAAATGCGTCAAGTCCATGTTTTACGAGACTCCGTGAGGCTCCAACGAGGGGCACAAGATCGGCTATCGTTCCGATCGATGCAATCGCCATGTAATCATTTTCAAAATAATGGTCTAGTTTGTCTTCGTTTATATTTCCCTTTTTAAAATGTGCAGCAACCGCTTTTGCCACAAAATAAGAGACACCGGAACCCGATAATTCGGGTATATGAAATGTGGCCTCTGTTTGGGGCGTATACTCATTCTTCATGTGATGGTCTGTTATGACCACCGGGATCCCGATAGAGCGTGCATAATCGATTTTATCGGCAGCAGCGATACCGTGGTCAACGCTTATGATGAGTGATGGATTAAATTTTGCTTTTACATTATCAAGTCCTTTCACTGAAAATCCATATCCTTCCGTTATGCGGTGAGGCACATAGGGCATGACATTGAATCCGAGTAAATGGAGTGTTTCCCACATCACGGTTCCGCCGGTAATACCGTCTGCATCATAATCGGTATAGACTACGATGTTCTGTTCTTTCTCTTTGATCTCGGTCAGTAGTTTTATGAAATGATTGATCTCTTTTTTAAATCCAAAATCTGTAACGTCAATTTCGAGTGGGCTTTTCGGGTGGAGAAATGTTTCGACATCAGTGATGCCCCTATTTTTTAGAATAAGATCAATGATAGCCTGTGACGGCATTTTAGCATCGAGCGTGATGGTGTCCTTATACGTTATTCTCATATCATTCGAGCATTTTTTCTTCTTTTATTTCGGAAGAAAGCATATGCGTAGACTGGATTTTCTGACCCAGTGATCCAAAAATTTTGAAAACATTTGCAGATTGATTATACGCGTTTGTTACGTGTTTGTTCATCAAACTGATTGCTTCATCGGCTTTTTCATAATCTTTTTGCATGGCATGAAGTATGTTCAGAATCTCACGTGCCTGTGTCTGGATTTTCTGTCCCTGGAATGACATCAGGATTGCTTTGAGGTATGCATAAAAACTCATTGGTGAAACGGGGAGTACGCGGGCAGAACCTGCGTAGTCATAGAGATCAGGACTGTTTACGATTTCATAATAAATAGATTCAGCCGGTATGTACATCAACGCATAATCAACAGTTCCTTCGGAGTTCAGTATGTATTTGCGCGAAATATCCTGTATATGTTTTTTGACATCGCGCTCAAACTCTTTTCTGATTTTGAGTTTTTCATCGTCGTTAATGGCATTCACGAGTTTTCTGAAATTTTCGAGAGGGAATTTTGAATCGACCGGGATAAGTCCCTGTGAGGTTTTGATGAGAGCGTCGACTTTTTCGCCTGATTTGAATGTGAACTGGAGTGCATACGAATTTTGAGGGAAGTGCTGTGCGAGCAGATCACTGAGTATCTGCTCTCCGATATTGCCGCGGAGTTTCGGTGATGCAATAAAATCCTGAACATCTTTCATCGAGCGGCCGATCTCGGCAAATTCGCCGATACTTTTCTGGACTTCTGACATGACTGAATATGCTTTATCAAGTCGTGAATTAAACACATCCATGTTCTGGTTAAGTTTGCGATCAGTCTGAAACGTAGTAGTCTGTACCTGTCTTCCGATCTCCTTGAGCCAGGTAACGAGCTCATCATTGCCTTTATTATTACTCTCCATGCGTGAAAGCCAATAACGAAGGGTTACGAGAATAACGATAGTAGCAATTGTGATGGTGATGATAAGAGGTAAGAATTCCACTTAACCATTATACACTTTCATAAACGTTGAACCTATAACTCTTTCATCTCAATAGGTTTGCCATTTTTTATTTGGTCCAGGTAATATGCAGTAGTTTTATCTGGCAATAACGTATACGATTTCTCAAAAGATGATTGTGCAGATTTCATATCATTTAATTTATATTCAGCTAAACCTAAACCCTTCCAAAGAAGTCCATCATAGGGCCATTTGTTAAGTGCTGACTGTGCTGTTTTTTTTGCTTCCTCAGGATTATTCTGAAGCAAATGTACTAGAATGAGTGGTGCGTAATTTCCAGCTGAATTCTCTTTTTGTGTGAGCTTTATAAAACAGTTTTTCGCAGCATCGAGCTTATTTCCATGTAAGTACGAATAACATAGATTACCTAATACGACAGGTGAGTGTGGAAACAACGATAGTGCCTTCTGGAAATGCACTATAGCTTCATCATATTGTTGGGCCTCCATAAGAGCGTATCCGTAGTTATATTGTATTTCGTATACATTTTCCTGGCCTTTTATATCGTGACTAAATAGCGTAATTCCGCTGTACCATTGTGTATTTCTTTGAATAGTTATTCCTGCAAATAATATGAGTACAACAATAGAAGCTGCTAACAGTATTCTTTTTGTTCGTTCCTCAACTACTTCAAAATTCATTACTAACGAAAGTATTATTCCGAGCAAACCTATAAATGGAAAATAGAACCATCTATCCGCTATTGTTTTGTCTAAAGGTAGTATTTGCAGATGGAATCCCATACCTAAGCAAAACCAGATAAGAAAGAAAATATATATCTTTAGATAAGTTTTCTGTTTGCGATATATGTAAAATCCTGCAACAACAATGAGTCCCAGAAAAAAAGTGTCAACAATCAACGGCCATGTGAAATCCTGAAAGGTAATATGTGTGACTACCCAGCTCTGAATACTCAGATTGACTGGAAACACTAATAGAGTAAGGTAGGTAAATATAATTTTTGGAATACTCATTAATCTTTCCGCTAAAGGTGCCGAAACCATTACATTTGGTACGACAATATTGTATTGATGTGTATTAATTGATCCAACCAGTTTATATCTAATTAGTAAGTAAACACTGAACATACAAACCGCAAATAAGGTAGGAATATATTTGTCCTTTCTAGGAAATATAAGAGGCACAAAGGGAAATAGCAGTATAAACAAAATGCCAGATTCTTTTGATAGAAAACTTAATAATATAAGCAAAGCGGTTCCTATGTATGTATATTTTCCAAATGCATTTTTACTATAACTATAAAGAGCAAGTAAACCAAAGAACATAAACAGCACTTCTTGCGCACATGCAACATAGTTCACTACTTCAGCATTTATCGGGTGTATCAGAAAAATAAGTGCTAATACTAAAGATAACTGTGGCTTTTTAGAAAGTTTTTTAAATAGCTGAAAAATAAGACCTGCTATTACAATATGCATCAGCAATTGGAATAAATGAAATATGAATGGACTCAATCCAAATCCTTGATATAGCAGAACATATGTGGAAAACATAAGAGGCTTATAAAAAGGGCCTATCGTATGAGTGAAGTAGTATGAGTAATCGGCTGTGCGCAGAATAGGATTTGTAACTACCTGATAAATATCATCCCATACAAATCCGTTAAATAAACTATTCAAGAAAACAATAAGCCCTGTTCCTACAATTATCAGGTAGGGAAAATATTGTTTTTTTTGAGAAACATTCATATAGGTATTATACGAGATATAAGAAATATAATATAATTCGGCTAATGAATAGACAGAATATACTAAAAGTAATATGTATTCTCATTCCTTTTATATATGTTCTCGCCTATTACCTTCATCCGATTCAGATAGAAAATAGCGATTTGGGACGTCATCTTCTACTAGGGAAGATAATGGTTTCTACCTTTAGTGTACCTCTTACCAACTTACTTACGTATACAACTCCGTCACAGCCATTTGTTAATACACACTGGCTTTCTGAAGTGATCTTTTACACAGTGCAACGTTTTACAGGGTTCAATGGTTTGATAGTATT
>CAYXCP010000035.1:0-9413 GCA_964463455.1 uncultured Gammaproteobacteria bacterium | reverse complement strand
GTAACTTTCTATGAAGAAGATGATTTGGACTATGTTGTAACTTGGGCATCCATGTTGTCTAATGCAGAGCTACAAGCGGCAGGGGGAGATACCGATGCAGCAGCACGTATACCATATTACAAAGCAGCTGTGGAGCGACATAATACAACCCCTTACTCAGAAGATGATTGGGATGAAATAGCTTCAATTGCGAGTGCGCAGGCAGAAGATGACATGATAGAAAGGCAGAGAACAGACCCGAATCCTACTGACATAGAAATTCTCATGGGAACATTTATTGAAGCCCTGGAACCGCAGGTGCGTGATGCGGTATATACAATGGTGAGTAAGGGGTATACAACGAATAGTTCAGGATTTTATGGCGAAGGATCACAAGGGATAGATGGGTATTTCAAGATAGATCCCGTAACGCAACAAAAACTTGAGCAAATGGGTGTCTTTGTCAGCACAACAAAAAGGGGATATACACATATTAATCTTCTGCCTGAGCGCCCTGATATGGAAGAAATAAAACAGAAATGGGCTGCCATTGCAGTAGTTATACCTAAACTTCCGACACCAGCAGCTCCAAGTCAGTACTCAGAAACTTTCGGAAAAGCGTATATAAGTGATATACACTTAAAGCAGGTGTTACTTGGCAATAGGCTTGCGCGAGGGCTGGTAGATGACTCGAACGTTCACGAATTACTTGCGCAATATGAAGCACTTTGTGATCAGGAAGCCGCTGAATCAAATAATAAAAAACCTCTGGATAAATGAGCGATTTTACAATCTATGTTCTATCATGTAAATATGTCAAGTATATGTCTAACAATCCCACCATTCATTCCTGATTAAAAGACCATAAATGCAAGGTGATCTTTATATAATCTACATTTAAATATTTTGGTGAACAGACTTCAAGACAACGCCTTCAAAGTCGACCTGCTTGAGTTTAATCATAGTAATAATAAAAAACGCAAGCTCGTGAGGAGGTAGGTAATCTTTCGACTTAAGTGAGACAAATGTATTGACAGTTCCTGGCATAACACAACTAACACGGATACCAAACGGACACAATTCCTTATACAGTGCATATGAAAAGCCTTCTATGGCATATTTAGTGGTGGCATAAAGCACTTTACGCGAGGCAACATTGGTGTTATGGCTTATTTTAGATCCAATATTGATAATTGTTCCACTTTTATGCTGTTTCATACTGGGGACAACCGCCTGTGCTACAAAGAACGTACCTTTGAGATTGGTGTTAATAATTGAATCGTATTCTGTTTCAGTAATCTTTTCAAACTCCTTATCGAGAAAAATGCCTGCGTTATTAATCAAGACATCTATTTTGCCATATTTTTTGAGAATGGTTTGAACTGCCAATTCTACTTCTGCTTTATTACGTATATCTGCTTTTATACAGAGACCATCTGCTTTGTTTTCATCCACATGACGAGCAATCACCACTACAGTTGCTCCTTGGCTGGTCGCTATTTCAGCAATTGCTTTACCAATACCACTACTACCGCCTGTAACTACAATGACTGTATTGTGTAAATCTTTTGATTCAGGGCTTATCACTTGCGTTGGAATGAAAAAGGAACTGATTATTTTTTTTAGCATAGTTTTTTATGGGAAATTGTAATATATACCTTATGCATTTTTTCGGCTACGCTCGTCCATGATGTCTCAAGTCCGAACTTTCGATTACGTTCTGCCATTGCTATTAGTTCAGGAGTATTTTTGTGTTTCAATACATAATTAATCTTTTTTGCCACACCATCTACATCGTACGTATCTATGCAATAACCATTCACACCGCCTCGAATCAACAGGGGGAGTGCAGTATTGTTTGCCACTATGCAGATCAAACCCTGGCTAAGTCCTTCATGGACTACATTACAGAAACTTTCCCAAATAGCCATATGCACCATCATTTGGGCATGCTTTATTAGATAGTATTTGTCAATTCCCCGAATGACTCCCAGAAATATAACTCTATCTTCAAGACGAAGTTCTTTAATCAAGTTAGTGAGTTTCTGTTTATAGGAATCATCACCGATTGGTCCGGCAATTACATATTTAACATGTGACGGAATGTGAATAAGAGCGCGAATTGCTGTTTCATAGTTTTTGATTACATAAATACGACCGATTTGAATAATATATGTCCCAAGTTGTTTTACCACATGCTTAATCTCTTTACTTGCTTCTGCTTCAAGATTAGCATATGCGTCATCTTCGATGCCGTTAGAAATCAGACCAACAATCTTTTTTCGTATACCATATCCAATAATTTCCTGCAATTCCCACGTAGAAACTGCACGCATGTAGTCGACAGCAGCATTAATGAGCAGGGCTCCCAGGGTGCGATGATAAATCTGTTTGATATACCGTTTAAGTGGGCTAAAAATGGACCATTCGGGAGTATATCCACCGTGTGGTGTAAGAATCAGCCCAAAACTTTTTTTAGCTTGCAGTTTAAGTATCAACGTGTAAAAAAGTATCCGTACATGTGGAAAAATATCGAAATTATGTAAACACACCAAATCAGTATTTTTAAAATCTATGTGTGGCCAATATCCAATCGTTCTAAACGGGTATCGTTTGATTTTAAGACCGCGGATTGTATCTTGTGCTGGCAGGCAATCTTTCTCAGTAAGTGTATTCTGTGAGGTATGAATGGTAATGTCCCACCCTTTCTGTGCCAATATGCTATATGTTTCCAGAATATTAGTCTCTATTCCGGCAGCAACCGGGACAAAATATTTTACAACAACATCTATTTTATTATGTTTCATTCTTCATTTTTTAACTCTAAATCCAATCAATACCGGATAACGTGGATCCATATAATCTAATTTATCTTTTGAAAGTTCTTCTGATGCTGCACCCACCCAAAATGCTTGTCCAGATAACACATTTCCATATGGCTGGATTTCAGTATTTTTGAAATGTTTCGCTAGGATATATTTCAGAGAAGCAACAGTAAATCGCCAATAACTCCTTTCAACATGTATCATTGGGCAAAGAGAAGAAACCGTTGCAAGTAGTGCACCACCTGGTTTCAATATACGGTTACATTCCTGTAAAGCAGCATCATAATCATCGATCATAGTTAATGTCTGGGTAAGGATAATACAGTCATACGTATTATCTTTAACAGCAGACAAATGACGGAGATCGCCATATATAGTCGCACGTTTATTAGCTTGATTGATATCAAGCGCATCAGCATGTGTTACGGCTGTTCCTCCATAACGCATGATATAAGTCGTATCTTCGATTTCTAAACATACACCTTGTATATATTGTTTATTTGCGTTCAAGAACTGATCTATGTAGTAGCGATCAATAGGTGTACCCCGATCAAAACCATACTTGTGGCTTAGCGGATGTATATTTGATGGGAATAAAAAGTAGCCTTTCATCGGCATAATAATACGCATAAAAGGTGCACGTATATCACGCAATAAAGTAAAAAGTATGTTCATATATTATGTGTGACGTGTTAACTTTTTTGAGCTGCTCGCTACAGTCCAACTATTCGGATTATTCCTACTAAAGCACGAGGCAATACACAAATAAATAGTTATCACTGCATAGCTCGTCATTTCAAATGGGTATATGAGAAAAAATCGTGTGAATGCCATTATCATAAGGTTAAAAGGTATAGCATATTGGGTTTTGACGAAATGTTTGCCAAACGTCGAGGTGAACGAATCTTGCGTACGAAATGCTCGTATGCTTTGGCGGGAATGATCGGCAAATGATGTGGGAAGTTTATAGAATATTTGAGCTGAAGGGACATAACGGAATACAAAGTTATTCTGTACACAAAATAAAAATGAAAAGGCATCTTCTCCAATACTTATAGGAAAGTAGATTGTTGAGTAAAGTCGTTTAGAAAAAGCACGAGCAGGTCCATAGGCGGCATATACATTACAACCATTATTTATTTTCGAAAAAACATAATTTTTATATTTCATACTAACTGATAGGATTCGGTCGATAAGATGTTGAGAAGGAAGAGGTGTAATACGTGCCGATGTTAAATCAGCATTACCAAGCGCAATTGGTTCTATCAATTTCTGAATAAAGTATGGATCTTGAATCTGTGTATCAGCATCAATGAGAACAAAAATATCACTTTTAATGGTACGTATTATAAAGTTTTGTATGGCAGCGCGCCCCTGTCTAGTTGGGTTATCAATCACACGTACATGTGAGAATTGAAGTGACTTTACTTTATTTACAGTACTATCAGTGCTTCCATCAGATACTACTAAAATAGTATCAATAGTATAAGTTGCTTTATGTTGGAGATGTAATTCTTTCAGAATATGTTCGATATTATTTTCCTCATTATATGCTGGTATGCCAATTGTAATAGTAGGTCTCATATTAAAGATACTGTCCTATAAATGTATTTTTAATCAATCTTCTGAATTGAATTACAGATCTGCTATATATGTATGGAAATTCTTCAAAACTGTGTGTACGGTCAACTCCAACACGTGGCAAAGTTAACTGTGAGCTCTTCGCAGTAATAAATCCATCGTCCATTGATAAACCCAGTTCATATCCAGCCTCTTTTACCGCTTGTAACACGACGGGCGTATAACGTCCACGAGGATATGCAAAATATCGAATGTTAACACCTAATTTGTTTTCAAGCAAATGCTTTGCCTGAACTATCTCTTTTTGTGCCGCAGATGCAGAGAGTGTGGCAAAAAAAGGATGAGTTGCACTGTGACAACCAAATATCCATCCCAGTTCTTTTAACTGCATGAGTTCATCTGTATGTAAGAATTGACGGTTGGACCCCAGCTCAGACTTGTTAGCTGACTCCGGGTTTGAGAGGAGAAATAGAGCTGGTTTTATGCCAAGTGCTTTAAAAAAATCTCTTGTTTGAAATACGTCTTTATAGCCATCATCAAATGTAATGATCGCAACAGGTCTGTCAAAAGGTGTATTTTTTAGTAAATGCTCAGCAAGATCGGCAAGCGAGACGATCGTATAATGTTGCATAAGGTTAGCGATCTGTTTTTGCAGCTGTTCGAAGGAAATAGAAAAGCGCCATGAATCAGATGCTATACTATGGTAGGAAAAAATGACTATGTCAGGATATGTTTGTCGACAGAGGCGATCAATATTACCTAGAACTATATAAATAACTCGCCGGGACATCACTACAAGGTTATTCAAAAACATACTTATAGTATACAACAAACCAACTCTAGAATCTACTTTAAAAAGCTTACATGGCTATATTTACGCAGAGACGTCAATATTTCAGAGTGTATATAAAGACCTATAACATTTTTATAAAGTACATGATGTGCAAAAAACACATATCGAGAATAAGCTACCTTGAGTTACTGTTCTTTTCTATATTGACGAGTATATAGTTTTTTTTAGTATACAACCAAGTATAATATGGGCTATGGATATACTAACGATTGCTTTTCGTCTACTGCTTGCATTAGCTCTCGGAGCAGTTCTTGGTTTTGAACGAGAATTAAACCAGAAAAAAATAACTTCTCATAATAATATACCAACTGCTGTTCTGGGACTCCGTAGTTTTTCACTTATGACTATCTTTGGTGCGATAACCGGGTTCATCTATCTTACCTTAGCACCACTCGCACTGGTAATTGCCACTGCATTCTTTGCTATCCTCTGTATTTTTTATTTTCTGGATAGTTACACATCAAAGGACTATGGCCTTACAACGGAGATAACCGCACTGTATAGTTTTATCATAGGTTTACTTCTTGCAACAGACGTTCTCCCGATTCAGATAGTAATAGCTGTTACTATCATAGTTACATTACTCCTTTCACAAAAAGACAACATAAAAAATATAGTTATAGATATTAAACATGCAGAACTTAATGCCTTTATAAGCTATGCAATACTAGTTGTAGTTATCATGCCTTTTCTTCCTAACACCAGTTATTCTCTTGGGGATATAAAGGGATTAGCGGGGTTTTTAAACAATATAAATATACCTGTAAAGTCATTTTTGAACGTTGATTTATTTAATCCGTTTAAAACATGGCTTATACTGGTTCTTATAACGGGGGTCGATTTTGTAAGTTATGTATTGAGTAGAATAATAGGTCAAAAAAGTAGTTGGCTCTTAACCAGTGTATTGGGAGGTCTCGTTTCATCAACTGCAACTACTCAGGCTCTCGCCAAACAGAGCAAATCGATAAAGAAGTATAACTACCTCATTGCGGCAGCAGTCTTAGCAAATCTAGTCAGTTTTCTCCAGATTTCGGTACTAATTGGAGTTATCAATGGAAAATTTCTTGTACATTTATTTCCTGTTATTGCTCTTATGTTATTAGCAGCAATGGTGTTTTTTTTCTATTTTCTTAAGTCGGGTGATGTAGAAAAGGCAGTCGCTATAGAACAGAAAGAAGACAGTCAGCCACGGATTATAGACCTTGCTGGCGCACTTAAATTCGCTGGCTTATATCTTATCATAAGTGTTATTTCTAAAATTGCTCTTATATTATTCGGTCAGGCAGGATTATTGATTACCACAGGTATAGGTGCGATGATAGGTCTTGACGCTGTAATGATCAACACCTCTCAACTCGCAGGTCAAACAATTAATATGAACATAGCAATTCTTGCGTTCATTATAGCTAACAGTGTAAATCTGATTGCTAAGTCTGCTTATACATTTGCGATGGGTTCAAAGACTTTTGCAGTAAAATTCAGCATAAGTATGATGGCGCTAATAGCTATTTCGTTTCTCGGATATATATTTTCATAGCATTTATGTATTTGAAGCAGAGGGACGAAAAATCATGTGATATACTATCTTTTCTTGAGAAGCTGGTTATAAGGAGTTCACCATGCGACGTACACATCTGTTGGTAGCTGCTCTTCTGATTATGGCTGCCGTGGTTTTGTCGGTCACTGTTCTACAACTTAGCCCACGACATTATGATAAAAACGGGTGCGCTTCGGTAAAAGTTGCATCAGAACTTTTGCCCGTAGCTAATTCGAGCGGAAGGCAGGTCATTGTAAGTACCAACCTGAAAGAAAAAACATCATGATTCGCAGAACGATAGCTATCGTTGTGGTACTACTAATGGTTGGGTTTATAGCTCTCGGAATGGTTGCTTCAAGCCCAAAACATTTCATGGCTAAAAGCTGCTCTGCAGTAGATGTTACGATCCAGTAGCATCGGAATATACTGGGTCGGAATTTTGTAGATATCGATGTAAATACAGGGACGTTTCTACGGATGAGTCTACTCGAGATGCATCGTTATAGTATTAACGGTGATACTCCTGCTCAGATTCCGGCGGTCGATATGCACACCATAATGTATCCGGTAACTATGCCACACTTGTTGAGCTACCGGCTAACAAACTGGTGTGGAAGTTATATAAAAGGCGTCAAGATGATCTGGTCGTAAACACATAGGAGAGAGCAACAATCAAGTATACTTATAACCAGCTTCTCTCCTACACGAATAAAAAATCTACATAATATAACGAATCGACGATATAAAAATATATAAATAGTAAGTAAGACACTTTAAAGTGCATACTACACAAAAGTATTGTATAGTGCTAAAATTCAGTTAGTTATTTATTTATCCTCTAAATCATATGATCAAACTAAAAGTGATTGCTGGATCTTCAAGACCTGGCAGATTTAATATCCAACCCGCCACTTGGGTTACAGAATTAGCAAAAAAAAGAACCGATGTTGAGGTAGAGCTGGTTGATCTTCAAGAAGTAAATCTTCCGTTTCTTGATGAATCAGTCCCACCACTTATGCATCAGTACGAAAAAGATCATACGAAGAAATGGGCTGCAACAATTGGTGAAGCAGATGCGTTTATTATGGTGACACCGGAATATAATCATTCCTATTCTGCCATACTCAAAAATGCTATCGATTTTCTACAACAGGAATGGAATAACAAACCAGTAGCTTTTGTAAGTTATGGTTCGCTTGCAGGGGGAGCTCGAGGAGTGGAACACCTCCGTGGCGTTGCTGCAGAAATGAAACTTTTTGATATAAAGGAAACAGTACTCCTATCTAACTATTGGGAGCATCTAGATAAAGATGGCAAGTTTCAGTTCAATGAACATCACGAAAAGACTGCTGATGGCATGCTTGACACGCTTCTATTCTGGGCAGGTGTAATGAAAACAGCTAGAAATAGTATGTAATCCTGGAGTACATCACTTAAACAATGCGGCGTTTGTACTATAATCAAAGCATGAATCAGAGTAATGAAACTGAAGAGAGCTTGAGGATGAGAAACCCAGAAGGTTCTGTTCTAATTGAGCAGGATGAAACTCATGAAAATTTCACAAAACTGGGGATTTTAGGTTACATTCGCCGCATGAAAACAAATGTTCGTGATGTTCTACAGGCAATAACTGGTCAGGAACTTCTACCAATACCACAGCATGCATTTTTCGGTTCGGTTGAAGTAACTGAAAACGTCGGGGCCGATCTATTAACTCCTGCTGATCGTAACATATACAAGGATAACTTTCATGTTCTTCAAGAAGTAACAGCTAAGGCTCCTGATTCTGCCAAGCTCGTACTTACATCTGCACGTATGATGTCAGGGATAGTAGGTATTCATCCAATGGTTGACATTGAAGTCGATGAACATATAGAAGATCATACAGGTGACGCGCGTACCATTGTAGATGCTTTTAAATCTTCAGGTGTAGATTTCGATTCACGATTTAGCTTACTTTCTTCAGAACATGGAAGTATTTTCTTACTTAATGATGAAGCTGCAAAACGTATATTGCAGGTATATCAGGCAGATCTTGGTACGTTGTTACCTGCTCAAGGAGCAACAAAAGAACAACTCCATAATGCATTAAATACGCTATTTACAGGGGATCCACAAAAAGCTCATACTGCATTTGGATTATTAAGCGGTATATCTGCCCAAGATGTGCGGGAATTCGTTGCCAGTGAAAAACAACCTTCTTTATTCCGTCTCAATGCTATAAAAAGTAATAGTCTTGGCGAACCTCGTCAGGGACTTTTGAGAACTGAATCATTTGGCGTTTATGTAAATCCTTACCTAGATCAGAAACAGGATGGATCAACACAGGGAGTGAGTGGTTTTGGAGTATCATGGAGATTACCATTCGGATCTAAAGAGCATACTATTCGTCACTGTCAGAAGTTACTACAGATAAATAGAGAACTGGGATTAACATCGTGGTTTGATAAGTCCCGTACTTCTTTATCCGTTGATACCATTAGCCAAACTATTGCATCAGACAGATCATCGTTGTCATCGAAGCAGTCATAAATATGTTGAGTCAGCTTCAGCAGGATAGTCAAAATGATACTGCCAATTATTGAGGGCCAGAGGAGAAATTTAATGTTTATAAATCCTTTATTCATACTCATCATAC
>CAYXCP010000034.1:0-9423 GCA_964463455.1 uncultured Gammaproteobacteria bacterium | reverse complement strand
ATTTACATCTGATTGCGCCGCAATCACTAGGCAGGCACGATAGAGTGAAATATTAGCGGTACGTGCAAACGAAAGTATGAGGGCAAGCTCCGCTGCATTCATAGCAATGAGTGGCATTGAGAGTACGCGATAGAATGAAATTGAATCGTTTACGTCGTATAGCAGTTTAAGATAGGCAATGAGATCTTTAATCTCAGGCTGTCTGAACAGCGCGCCGGGACCAAAAAAATAATAAGGAATACCGTTTCGTGCCATCGCCGTGAGAAATGGTTCGGCATGATTATTTGCACGCACGAGAATCGCCATATCTGAGTATGAATATTTTTTCTTGGATTTAAGTGTTTGTATTGTTTTAATGACATAGTCAGCTTCTTCATCAACTTTGTCTGCCACAAAAGGAGTAATATCTGAATCAGATCCTTTTTCAGTTCCTATCAATTTTTTATTAACACCCAGTTTTGCTTCGAGCGTATCAGGATCGTTATGCCGTATCAACGTATATGAAGCGTCGAGAATAGACTGATGTGAACGATAATTGCGAATGAGCGTGATCTGTTTTGCCTGAGGGTAATCATGCATAAAAGCCATGATATTGGAAACAGAAGCTCCCCGGAATTTGTATATAGCTTGTGAATCGTCACCTACAACCGTCAGATTAGGCTGTGTTCCGGGCGGGCATAGTAATTTGATGAGTTCATATTGTGCAATATTGGTATCCTGAAATTCATCGACAAGAATATATTTAAATTGCTGTTGGTACTTTACTAATATGGCAGGCCTGTTTTTGAATACATTGATTACGTAGAAAATCAGGTCACTGAAGTCAAACATGCTTTCTTTTATCTTTAGGTCCTGATAGAACTGATATGCCTCCGCAAGTTCGAGTGATTGTTTCTTTTCAATATCATCCATCTCAAGATATGACTGAGCTTTCTGGGCCCATGCCACATATTCTTCAGGAGTTATATTTTCATCTCTCAGGCGTGAAAAATGCTGCAGCATAGCTTCGATGAATTTATTCGGATTGCCCAGAGGCCGGAGCGTCTGAAGGGGGAACTCAAACAAATGATTCCTGAAGAAGATGATATTTTCGGCAGTAGTCATGAGCTGATAATGAGAATTGAGTCCGATACGGGTTATTTCTCTTCTCAAAATAGTATCAGCAAACGAGTGAAACGTAGAGATCCATGATTGGGTGTATCCATAAGGGATAACTTTATCCACTCGCTCTTCCATTTCAGCAGCAGCTTTCTCGGTAAACGTAAGAGCCAATATTTCTTCCGGTTTTATGTTTTTATCAGTGATGAATCTTTTGATTTTCTCTACTATTACAGTCGTTTTGCCTGTACCTGCGCCTGCGACTATGAGAAGTGGACCTTCGGATACATCAACTGCTTCAAGCTGTTCTTTATTAAGCATAGGGCATTCTATTGTATACCAATCGTTGATTATTTTGTTTTCTTTTTAGAAGTGGTCTTATGATGAGTGGGCACTTTATGAGGGGCTGCGATAAATCCTTCATACAGCGCACCATTCAGAAAGATGAAAAATATCATGAAAAATAAATATCCAAAGCGATGAATCTGTGCCTGTGAGAGAATCAATAAATACATTGCAAGCAGAGGAAAGCCAACAGCATGGAACGAAAACTGGAGCGTTTTCTGAAACCCTAAGCCAGGAACTGGTTTAGATCCGTGAAACAATGTCCACAGGAGAAACGTAACCATCGATACGACAAAAGCGTAGAATAATGTGATAAGTGTTACTCCAATAGGCATAAGTACGAGCCCAACCAGGACAATAGCTATAATAGATAAGTTTGAAATAATTGATACCGCATGAGCTACAGAAGTTAGTACATCTTTATTAATGGTAAAATCACGGTCAGCTGGTAATTCTATAGTCCTTTGTTCGTTGCCTCTATTAATAGTAAAAGAATGTGAGTTCATATAGATAAGGCTTCCTGATTCTTTTGCTGTAGACGTATCAGACTCGTCAAATACAAACAGGAGATCTTTATTACCGTGCAGGTCCATCCACATAAAATAAGGTCGTGCATAGGTAGAAGTTGCATGTCCTTCGTGTACAGATATAGTCAGGTCAGATGGAAATGTTGAGAAACTTTGCGACACTGCAGCAACTCTACTACGCATCTCATAAAATAATCCCGTCTTTGCGAGGAATAATATGCCAAATATATAGAATGATGCGTATGATAATGCAATAAAGTAAACGAGTGAAAAACGAAACTTTGTTTTAGTTAGTTTTTTATAATAAGGCTCTTGCGGGAGCAAGCTGTTAATGTAAACGTGGAAGAATGTGTTGACTTTTGACATACTTAGAATTATGATAAGAGGATAAAGACGAAAAATCAACTACATTTGTAAATATGTAATGTCCAAGAAAATACATTTGCAAATCTATTTCTATTTATTTATAATTTCGTCGTTAATTTAATAGTTATTTATTTTTTATATGGCGACCGGCACATTTCAGAGAAATAAACCACATCTCAACATCGGTACTATCGGTCACGTAGATCATGGTAAGACTACGACCACTTCCGCTATTCATTACATTCTTTCCAAAAAAGGACAGGCTCAGTTCTTAAAGTATGAAGAAATTGATAAAGCTCCAGAAGAAAAAGCACGCGGAGTAACCATCAACATTCATCATTCAGAATACGAAACAGACAAAAGACATTATGCACATATCGATGCTCCAGGTCATGCTGATTATATCAAGAACATGATCACAGGTGCAGCTCAGATGGACGGTGCTATACTCGTTGTATCTGCTCCAGATGGTCCAATGCCTCAGACACGAGAACATATCTTACTTGCACACCAGGTAAACGTGCCAGCAATCGTAGTCTATCTTAATAAAGTAGACATGGTTTCAGATCCTGAAATCATTGATCTCGTAGAAATGGAAGTCCGTGACTTACTTAAGAAATACGGATATCCGGGTGATGAAGTCCCTGTTATCAAAGGTTCTTCTATGAAAGCTCTCCAGGATGATCCTGAAGCAGTAAAAGCAATCGAAGATCTTATGAAAGCAGTTGATGACTATGTACCGGAACCGGTTCGTCCAACAGACAAACCATTCCTTATGCCTATTGAAGATGTATTCACCATTCCTGGCCGCGGCACAGTCGTAACAGGAAGAGTTGAAAGAGGCATACTTAAAGTAAACGAAGAAGTAGAGATCGTCGGTGTAAAAGATACACAGAAGACAGTTGTTACCGGAATCGAAATGTTCCGCAAGACTCTTGATGAGGCTCGCGCCGGTGATAACGTCGGTTTACTTATCAGAGGTATTGAAAAGACAGGCGTCGAACGCGGACAGGTTATCGCAAAGACTGGCTCAGTAAATCCTCACACAGAATTCGAAGCAGAGATTTATGTTCTTACAAAAGAAGAGGGTGGTCGTCATACACCATTCTTTACCGGATATCGTCCTCAGTTCTACATCAGAACAACAGACGTAACTGGAGAATTAAATCTTCCAGCTGGAGTAGAAATGGTTATGCCTGGTGATACAATCAAGATCACAGGTAAACTTATCTACCCAATCGCTCTTGAAGAAGGTCTTAAGTTCGCTATCCGTGAGGGTGGTCACACCGTAGGAGCCGGTGTTGTAACTAAAGTTACCAAGTAATTATTATATTGTAATTTGAGACTGCAGGGGGTACCGGTTGGTACCTCCTCGCAGTTTCATGAACGCACATTTCTCATATGCCAAAGGGTAGAATCAGAATCCGATTAAAAGCTTACGATCACAGACTTGTTGATGAAACATGTCAGAAGATTGTAGACACAGCAGTTAAAACTGGTGCCTCAGTTAAAGGACCTGTTCCGCTGCCTACAAAAAATGAAGTATATGTTGTTAATAAGTCAACTTTCGTAGATAAAGATGCCCGTGAGCACTTTGGCTTGAAGATCCATAAAAGACTTCTCGACATAATGAATCCTACGAATCAGACTATTGACTCACTTATGCATCTTGAACTCGCAGCAGGTGTTGAAGTAGAAGTAAAGATGTAAGGATAAACCACAACATCATTTAAGTATGTTCTGTGGTGAAAACGTATATAGAACGCGCACTTTGTAATTTGTAAATGTAGGTCAAGAAATATGGTTGTTTGTGCTTGATACCGCATTTTTTTGTGACACTTCATACTGTCATTATTAAATGAGTATTTCACTTCAATTATTCCCTTGACCACAGGCTAGACATAGTATATAATTCCAATAATGATAATTTTCCGGTAGTGGAAAAGAATCGGCCCGTTGGGGCTTTTTTTTGTTTTATAGATTAATAGATATTTAATAAACAGGTATGGCAGGTTTCATTCTCGCTAAAAAATCAGTTCAGTCACAAACATTCGATACAAACGGTAATCGTATTCCTACAACAGAAGTATTAACTACTCCCTGTCATTTAATCGATATCAAACTTACAGACGCTAATGGTTATAGTGCTGTAACCCTTGCATACGGTGTCACAAAGAATGTAAGGAAGTCAGTACAAGGCCAGATGAAAAAGGCCGGAGTTGAAACTGCTCTACGCTTCATAAGAGAGATACGCACAGAAGACTACACAACAGAAATCACATATATAGAAGAAAACGGAAAAAAAGGAATTCAAATCGGAGAAACCAAGTTATTTATTGGTGATGTTATCACCCCAGCCGCAATGTTTAAAGTCGGCGATGTGGTAGACGTAGCAGGAACCAGTAAAGGTAAAGGTTTCCAGGGTGTTGTCCGTAGACATGGATTCGCAGGTGGACCAAAAACTCACGGTCAGTCAGATCGCGAAAGATCACCAGGATCAATGGGACAAACCACAACACCAGGGCGCGTATATAAAGGTAAGAGAATGGCCGGTCGCATGGGCGGTGAACGCGTAACCATTCAGAATTTAGTAGTAGTCGGCATGACTGATGAATCTATAACATTAAAAGGTTTGATTCCAGGAGCAAGAAATGGCCTCCTCGAAATCAGGACACATAGGAATTAATTACTCTAATCATGGTAGAAGAAATGAAAAAGAAAACAACCAGAGCAAAGAAGTCAGAAACCGTTGCAGAAAATAAAATTAATGTATACGGCATTGACGGAACTATTGAAAAAACAATAGATATGCCTGTTCAGATGACTGAAGAAGCACATCCTGCTCTTATCGAACAGTATCTGAGAGTGTATTTAACAAATCAGAGACAGGGAAATGCCTCAGTAAAAACAAGAAGCGAAGTAATAGGTTCAACAAAGAAGATTTTTAAACAGAAAGGTACAGGCCGCGCACGTCACGGAAGTATCAAATCTCCTACATTTGTAGGTGGAGGTGTAGCTTTTGGACCAAAACCAAAAGATCACACACTGAGTATGAATAAAAAACAGAAGAGAAAAGCATTATTCGGCTCACTTGCCATGCGCATGAAGGAAGGTAATGTTATCGCTCTTTCAGATGCATTCATGAATATTGAATCAAAAACAAAGAAAATGAATGAAATCATGAAGAAAATGGAATTATCAGGTAAGAAAGTTCTTATCATGACTCCTTCGGTAATGGAGACAGATAATTTCATCCGTGCTTCACGAAACATCGAAAACGTAACATTGACACCTGTAACAACAATTAATCCATACATTGTGTTGCATGCAGATAAAATCGTTTTGTTGAATCAGCAATTACAGGGTTTAGTAAACAGTTTGTAAACTAACATGAAAACTCAGCATATTTTAATTAAACCAGTTCTCACAGAGAAAGCATCACAGATGGCTTCAACAAATGTCTATACATTTGAAGTAGCTTATGATGCAAACAAAAATCAGATTACAAATGCTATTGAGTCTTTATATAAAGTAAAAGTGTCTACCATACGTGTACACATTCGCCCGGGAAAAGAAGTCAAAGCAGGACGAAGAGGATTACTTAAGAAACAAGCAGATTATAAGATTGCATTTATCAAGTTAGCAGAAGGAAAAATAGATTTATTCCCTCAGGCATAAGATAACTTATTACAATGAAAATAATACCTAGAAAAAAACCGATTACGTCAACATCTGTACGACCTGCAAAGAGTCTGATTTCTATCTTAAAGAAGAACTCAGGACGCGATAACCAGGGTACAATCTCGGTACGCCATCAGGGCGGTAGACAGAAAAGATATTACAGACACATCGATTTTAAACGTGATAAAAGAGACATGAATGCAGTCGTAAAAGGAATTGAATACGATCCGAATAGAAATGCACACATAGCTCTGGTAGAATACGAAGATAAAGAATTAAGATATATCTTACATCCTAAGGATTTGAAAGTTGGAGACATTGTCCGCGCAGGCGAAACTGTTGATGTAAAAGTAGGCAATGCAAACTCACTCAGAAACATTCCCGTAGGCATTGAAATTCATAATATTGAATTATATGTAGGAAAAGGTGGTAAGATGGTACGCGGCGCAGGAACATTTGCAACTGTAGTCGCAAAAGATGAAGAATATGTTCAGGTTAAATTAAGTTCTGGTGAAGTACGTAAGATCGTAAAAGATGCATACGCAACCATCGGACGAATAGGTAACGTAGAACATAAAGATAGAATCCTAGGAAAAGCAGGCAGAAAAATATTAATGGGTATCCGACCAACTGTCCGCGGTACTGCTCAGAATCCACGCAGTCATCCACACGGAGGAGGAGAAGGACGCTCAGGCGAAGGTATGCATCCAAAAACACCATGGGGCAAGTCAGCACGTGGCACACGTACCCGAACACACAATAAATGGAGCCAGAAGTTCATTGTTAAACGAAGAAAATAATCTATGGAATCAACAACTTATTTAAAAAACCTGAAACTGTCACCAAAGAAATTACGTTTCTTTCTGCCAGTAATTAAGAAAATGACCCCTTTACAGGCAACTGAAAGTCTGTTCTACAGTCCAACAGCACCTGGAAGAGTATTTTACAGATCAATTAAATCAGCAATTGCAAACGCAAAGAACATGCTGAAAGTAAATGAAGATGCTTTAGTTTTTAAAGTATTAACGGTAGAAGAAGGTAGAAAGCTGAAGAGATTTAACCCAGGTGGGCGCGGTACAGCAAAGCCATATGTCAAGAAGTATTCACATATTAAAATAGTTCTTGGAGTATCAAACACAGTAACTGCACCTGTAGAAGAAGTAAAGGCAGTAGAACCAAAATCAAAAACAGACAAGAAAGTTGAAAAGGCCGATGCATCAGTCGAAGCAAAGCCTGCAGCCAAAAAGCCACGAGCCAAGAAAGCTGCTGTTAAAAAAGAAGATAGTAAGTAATATTAATAAATTAAAAACACTCGTTTTGTATGGGACAAAAGGTACATCCTAAGGGCTTAAGAATAGGAGTAATATACAACTGGGATTCTCGATGGTTTTTTTCAAACAAAAAATCATTCCGTGATTCTCTTATATCAGATATCAAAATGCGTGAAGCTCTTATGAAGCGTTTTAGCTTCTCAGGTGTCACACATATCGATATTGAACGTGCTATAAACAAGATAACCGTCATTATCTATTCTGTAAAACCAGGAATGATCATCGGACGCGGCGGAAAAGGTTTAGAAGAAGTAAAGAAATTTGTCATCGCAAACATGACAAACATCCCAAAGAGTAAAGATATTAAGATTGATTTAAAGATCGAGCCGGTCAAAAGACCATACACCGATGCTTATTATGTAGCTCAATCAGTTGCAGAAAAGCTCGTACGTGGATTCCCACACAGAGGTGTCGTACATAACACAATGAATCGTGTTATGGAAGCTGGTTCAAAGGGTATTAAGATTCAAGTAGGTGGAAGAATCAATGGAGCAGAAATTTCACGTAGAGAAAAATATTTTGAAGGTTCAATCCCAACATCAACAGTACGTGAAGATGTAGCATTTGCAAGATATCCAGCATTAACAAAGTCAGGTTATATCGGAGTTAAGGTATGGATTTGTAGAAAATAATGTCAGTTTAATTTATTACCATGTTATCGCCAAAAAGACAAAAATACAGAAAACAATTTAGAGGAATTTGGAGAAGACTCGCAGTAAAGGGTGCAGATCTTAATTTCGGTACATTTGCACTTAAATCAATGGAATGTGGATGGATCAAAGATAAAGAAATTGAAGCGGCAAGAATTGTCATGGCACGCGCAACAAGAAAAAATGGTAAATTCTGGATTCGTATTTTTCCTGATAAGCCTTTTACTAAAAAACCACCAGAAGTAACGATGGGTGCCGGAAAAGGAGATGTTGCATACTTTGTAGCATCAGTAACACCAGGACGCATATTATTTGAAGTAGATGGTTTGTCAGAAGCAGAAGCAAAGAAAGTTTTTCACAACGTAGCAGCAAAATTATCGGTAAACACAAAGTTAGTTAGTAAGGAGACAGTATGAAAAAAATGACACAGGATTATATTAAAAAATCAGCAGCAGATATACACAAAGAGATTACAGAAATAAGAGCAACAATTGGTAAACTGCAGCTTGAAAAAAAGGTGAGTCCACAAAAAGACGTAAATACAATAGCAAAGAACAAAAAGAAAATTGCAGTTCTGTTAACCATTTTATCGTCTAAAAACGAAGCATAACTATGAGTAAAATATTTACCGGCAAAGTTGTTTCAACAAAAATGCAGAAAACAATCGTTGTTGAAGTAGAACGCCGTTTTCAGCATCCTTTATATCGAAAGATCATAACAAGAAGTAAGAAGTTAAAAGCTCATTACGAAGGTACCGATGTCAAAGAAGGCGATGTCGTAACCATAACAGAAACAAGACCGATTTCTAAAGATAAATTTTTTACATTTGTTGAAAAAGTTCAGAAATAACTATGTTACAGCTAAGATCAATAATTAATGTTGCTGATAATACGGGCGCAAAGAAAGTAATAATGATTGCTATCCCAATGAAAGGTAGAAAATACTATGGATATATAGGTGATGTCATCACAGCTGTCGTAAAAGAAGCGCAGCCATTTGGCAGCGTAAAGAAAAGTGAAGTTGTATATGCAGTAATCGTTCGTACACGAAAAGAAAAAAGAAGAGAAGATGGGAGTTATATCCGTTTCGATGATAACGCTTGCGTAATCATCCAGGCAAAAGACAATAAGGAGCCAAAGGGAAGTCGTATATTTGGACCTATTGCAAAGGAATTAAAAGACATGGGTTTCAATAAGATTGCTAGTTTGGCACCCGAAATATACTAATATGAAAATCAGAAAAGGAGATAAAGTAAAAGTAATCACAGGTAAAGACAAAGGCCGCGAAGGTGTTGTCGAACGTGCTTATAATAAGATGCAGAAACTTGTTATATCTCAGATCAACATGTTCAAAAAACATGTTAGAAAGAGCGAACAGATGCCACAAGGTGGTATTGTTGAAGTACCAAGAGCTCTGGATATCTCA
>CAYXCP010000033.1:0-9856 GCA_964463455.1 uncultured Gammaproteobacteria bacterium | reverse complement strand
ACACGCGCAAATACTTTCTTTATTTTACGTTCACCATTTACATATATACGATTACCTACTACTATATCACCCAGTTTTAACGCTTCGACCATCTCCGGAAGAACTTCTGGAGGATAGGCGAGATCTGCATCAATGATGGCTATAATATCGCCTTCTGCCATCTGCAATCCTTCTACTATAGATGATCCACGTCCGATGACGCCACGTTTCTTTACTAATTTAGTAGGATATGTGCGGGCAAGATCTTTAAGCAGCTTATAACTACCATCTGTGGAATAATCGTCTACTGCTACTATCTGATAAGGAAGACGGGCTAAAGTGAATGTATCATGAATACGAAGGAGGAGCACCTCAAGATTGAGCTCTTCATTTCTGATCGGAATGATGACGCTGACAAGATTTTTTTCGAGATCGCGGCTGGTTATCTTTGCCTGTTGGGGGTCCTTTTTTTTCTTTAAATAGTCTGTGAATATCATATATAGTACCTATAGTATAGGTCCAAATTATATACTATTAGATTTAAAATTACAACCGGTATGTACTTTGTACACATCGGTTGTTGCAATAGTAGTTGTTATAGGTTATAATAACTCATCGTTATAAGGGTGACGACGATCATTGCAATACTTTTAATATGAAAGGGCTGTCCATAATTATTCCTACGCTCAACGAGGAAAAAAACATTCAATCACTGATAAACCGTATCGTAAAGGTCATGGAGCCGTTCAAAAATGCGTATGAATTTGAACTTATTTTCGTAGATGATCATTCTACCGACGAGACATGTCATGTGATACGTGCTCTATCTTCATTATATCCTCTTAAGCTTCATAAAAAACAGGGCAAAAGAGGAAAAGCAGAATCTATACTCGAAGGATGCCAGTATGCACAATACGATGTAGTTGCATTTATCGACGCAGATCTTCAGTATCCTCCTGAAGCTCTACCAGAGATGATAGTAGAAATGAAGCTGAGTAATGTAGACATAGTGGTTACTAACAGAAAAGTTCAGCAGACAAATCTATTTCGCAAATGGGGAAGTAAATTAAATAGATTTGTATTTGGGCGCTTACTTTTTGGCATACCTTACGATACACAATCAGGTATGAAAATATTCAAGAAAAAAGTTATCGATTCAATCGAAATTACTGCTTCCGCCTGGTCATTTGATCTCGAATTTTTAGTGCGTGCACTCATGGCAAATTACAAAGTTTCAAGTGTCGATATAACTTTCGAAAAGCGTCATGCAGGCGAGTCTAAAGTGGGTTTTGGTCGTGTTGCATATGAACTTATTCTGTCATCTTTACGCCTGAGAATGGTAACATTACTTGATTCTTTCAAGCAACTTCTTCGCTCAAAACCTTCGCTTGCAAGTGATCGTTAAGATTATCTTATAGCATTTATTACTTTCCTGTTCGTTTCTATCATTTGGTTCGCAATTCTTGTATTTGTAAGCATAATCCTGTCAATGATCTCCATCCGTTTACTGACCCACATGAGTACCAACGCTCGCATTTTCTGGTCTGTACGTCCCTTTAGCTGAGTATTCATTATCCGATTGACATCAATTTTCACCTCTTCTGTATACTTTTTGCATTCATTTTTATCACTCATACGATGTTCGGGCTGTAGTGAAAGCTCAATCTGTTCCAGATAGGGAAGCAGATCATAGAGGTCTGTAGGTTTGATATGCTTGAGAAGTTCATCGAGTAAGTGATCGGTTTTCGTGTAATAGATATCTCTAACAGACCGTTTATGTTGAACAAGCCATGGTTTTAAAATCTGCTTTATAGATTCAGATGAAAGTACCGACGATGAGTCTGTATATGGATTTTCAGGATCGTATGTATACTGATACTGGTCTATCTGTCCCGGTGACGTTTTTCCAGTGATTTTCTTCCATGTCTGCAGACCTCCAGTCAGATTTCCCAGCAAAACAGTATATTCACCCTGTGAGGTACCGATCGTCTTGATCTTGTATGTGCCTTTCTGGGGTGAAGGGAGGAATATAATGCCATTCTCTTCATTATATATAGTAGTAGGGGTCTGAACTTGGAGCGTAGCAGGTGATAATATGAGACCAATAAATGCGGGGAACACCGATGATGAATTACCTTTTATTATTGTAGAATCGAGAATTGATATCTGCGAATCCGAAAATATCTGCTTTATTGAATCTACCGACGAAATGATATCACCATGATTACCTTTGAGTCTATTCTGATTCGATGAAATTTCTGAACTATTTACAGGAATTAATCCATCACCTGACTCAAACAGAGCTGAAACAGGCCTCCCGTCTGGATATATGTCTAGTATCTTGTCGAGATATGTTCGCGTGACCACATTATAACCAGTCACAGTTTGATAGCTATCAGAACCGATCGTTTTGATGAGCGGAGAGAGTTCTGTATTCAAGGTTTGGAGTGTTGTATTACGTATCGACATTTCACTAATCGGCACATATGTATTGCTCTTTCTGATATATGGGTTCACTGGAGTCAGATCTGTAACAATAGGCATATATCGTTGGATAATTTCACGATCTGTAAGTGACATTCCTCTGTGTAACTCCAATATTAACTTCTCTGCTAACCATTCATACGTATTTTGAGTTTCGATCTCACCTGCTTCTGCAGCTTTATACGTAGAAGCCACTCCTTTATGTGGAGATCCAACTGTAACCAGAGTACCGTTAAGATGTGGCTGATATTGTTGTATATAGGTTCGCCCGACGAGACCACCTAGTGAATGGCCTATCAGATGTATTTTCTGGTTAGGATGTTGCAGCAATACCTTATTTGTCACAAATGTATTGAAATCAGATGCTATTTGGTTCAACGGTTTTCGCCAGTCATAGGAAAAGATATAGAAATCAGTATTCTTTGTATATCCATTAGCTTCAAGTGTGTTAATAATGCCATCATATTCATGAACAAACGGTGTCATGATCCACTGATCAACAGACACATTCGCATCGTGAAGTAATGCATCCTTGTTCCACGAAGCAAATAATCCTGGAAGAAGAACTACGGGTTCTTTAGAAATAGATGTAGGAGGAATTTCACTGATAAATGATGTTGTCGCAAGATTAAGTGTCCAACCTGCATTTCCCAGGCCTGAGTAGTACATATATACAGTGCCATCCTTTTCGACAAGCGACGGAGAGATCATCCCTGCGTTATCATATTCACCAGGACCTTTAGTCAGTGCTACTGTCCTGTTATCCCATGCGGAATCACATCGAGGTTCGCCTGGTGTAGATACATATTCAACTCCGTTTTCGCTATGAAAAAAGAGATATGATACACCGTCCTTTGTATAGAGATGTGCACCATCTGAAGTATATGGCAATATCGGATTATTCTGACACTTATACCAGGTATTCCCATCAGTCGATGTTGCCATCCCTAATCTGAATCCCTGGTTACCCCATCCGGTATAAAACATCGTGTACTGTCCGTTCAATTCATGTACAAACGGCGCAAATATGCCTTTTGATTCCCACGGATCTTCGGGTACCATGACTGTGCGAGTAGATGTATCATCTGTTACTTTGGTGACAATAAGTCCACCGGTATCAGAGGTATAATACAGTTCATAGGTATTATTCATATGCAAAATAGATGGATTGTGACTTGCTGCTCCCGGGTTTACAGGCAGTACTTTGTAGTTTGTCCAGTTAATACCATCAGTGGAATCGGCATATGCGAGCTTAAATCCATCAGCAGCCAGACTTGCATACCATAATTTGAATAAGCCGTTTTCATATAACACTGAAGGTTGATAGGTGCCTGACTCGATTCGATCAGTAAATTGCGGGTGAAAGGGCAACGGATTTCCCTGATATTTTGTGAAAGATGGCAGTGTCTGTGCAGATGCAGGCAACGTGAGAACTGAATAACAGAATACAGTGAGCGTTAATAAGAGAAATGATTTAATAGACATTCTCTCTTTTTAGAACGGGATCAGAAGATTAACCACGGAATATATACAACAATCTACTCATTTTTCCTGTAATACAGCTCCAGAATACTTCCATATCCACCAAGATTGCACCCGAGTGACAATAAGGGTGCGGCTATTGTATCGAAACCAATATATTTAAGTCTTTTAATAAGCGCAGGTGGATGATGAACAGGAATATCTTTTGAGACTTCAGATGTATGAGATATTGCGGAATCATGCGTGCTAACGGTTTTATGTGTAAGAATGAATTTTAATATGTTTTTTACGTGCTCGGGCTCCGTATAGGTTGACAATAATACGGGTGAAATAGATCCGGGCAGTAGATGAGTAATAGTCGATAGCGATAAAAGACGCAAGTGATCAGGAGGAGTGAGATAGGTATATTGAGCTCCTTCAGCGCGCACCTGCCAACTGTCACTGTTTGGCGTTTCGATGTATAAGATACCACCAGGCTTAAGTAAATTCACAACTTTATCAAGAAATGATACGGGGTCATATACATGTTCTATTACATGTATAAGAGAAATATAGTCAAACTGCAATTTCGTGTGCCAGGATTCGAAAGAACTATGATAAACAGTGTATCTTTTTTGTGTTGTTTGTTTCCAGAGTTCGTATGAAGGTTCAACACCAACTGATGTAATATTGTATTTCATCAGTTCATCAAGTAAGTATCCATATCCAGATCCAATATCAAGGAACGAATGGCCATCTGGTTTCATATGGATCATTTTTCTGACAATACGACGTGCCTTACGTTCAAGTTCCTGTTTATTGTGAATACCTGTCGGATACTCAAATATTTTTGAGTAATATGCGGAAAGATCTTTAGATGAGGGATAGGGGAAGAGAAAAAGCATGTTGCACTGATTACATCGATAATACCTGTAATCTTCCTTTGAGGAAAAGAATGTAGCATTTGATCCACAAACATCACATATTATGTTTATCACATTTCTATTATTCATGTATGATTGTCTGTAGACAATGGACTATAATCTACAAATAGTACCAGATATAAATCTCTAAGGCTATGGATTGTATAATTTGCGGAAATAAAACCACTCACGTACTTACCCAGATCAAAGGCGTCACTATTCTTGAATGTGCGTCCTGTGAACTCGGCATTACGGTGCCTCCATCTAAACAGATAAATAAAACTGATCTTCCTTATGATTTCGCCGAGTACAGAAAGCAGGAAAAACGATATTTTGACAGAGTGGAAGCAATAGTCACTCATCTGAGCAAGCACAAAAGTTCAGGACATACACTGGATATTGGCGGAGGATTTGGTTTGCTTTCATCAATTCTTATAGATAAAGGATATACAGTCGATACCATTGAACCGTATCTCACCCCCGAGTATCTCAAAAATAATGAAAAGGCAAACATTATCAGGCTCGATCTGGATACATACCTTGAGCATAGTAAAAGTACATACGATCTTATCATCATGCTTGATGTACTTGAACATCTGACGGATCCGGTAGAAATACTGAAGAAACTTAAAAAAAAGTTGAGTAAAGAAGGTATCATAGTTCTGCAGATGCCCAATTACAAAAGCGTCATGGCAAATATATGCAGAGACTGGTCGTGGTGGATGATCGATGACCATCTGTTTCATTTTTCTCCGAAATCTCTGCAGCTCATTGCAAAAAAGACAGATCTCGAACTGGTCGAACTCCATACGTACGAAGAGTACCAGGACTTCCGCAAAAATCTGGATGGTAACTTCATGCACGTTCCTCAACCGTTCCGCAAAATACAGAAGGCTGTTTTTTTTGCTCTATTTACACCGATATATCTCCTCATGCGTACATTCATCTGGCAGACGGGGAGTGGAGGATTATTATTCGCGATACTTAGAGGATAATGTCATCCCGAATTTATTTCGGGATCTCATTTGTGAAGGGATACGGAAAAAAGCTATGCAGGCTGGCAAGTTCGCATCGACACATTAAGCATTTTTCTCAAAGATTCTTGTACATATATATTTCATCGATAAGCTCTTCTTTATATTTAAGTGCCTCAGGCAGTCGACCAAATTCAGCAAATCCGAATTTCTTATAGAGTCCGAGTGCCTTTTCATTACCTGCAAAACATGTTAATGTGACAATTTTTAGATTAAGGTCACTTTTTGCCAGTACTAGAGCTTCCTGCATGAGAATCTTCCCCAGGCCTTCGCCTCTATAATCTTTTCTGATATTAATCTGCAGTTCGCCGACATGTTCCTTACGCACCCCCAGACTAAAAATATCTATCGCGGCTATTTTTTCACGGCCCACCATTCCAAGAATGTGTATTTCCGTACCAGCACTAATCTTCTTTATCATAGACCTGATATACGCCTCTTCATCCTCTACACTTTGTTTACGTGAAGAAATGAAGGTATCTTCTTCGACGAGAAGATTAATATAATCGGCAAGTGCCTTGGCATCCGTAAGTTGCGGAGCACGTAAAACAACTTCCTTCCCTGATCTAAGGTTAATTTTTTTCGAATAGTGTATGTTCATAGTATGTTAAGTTAACTCGATTTTAAAATCTCGTCAATTTGAAGTAATAGTTCTTGAATATCTACTGTTATTATATGCCATATCAGCTTAACATCTATATCAGAATAGTCATGAACTAAAATATTGCGAAGACCTATGATACGTCTCCATATATTGAACTATGCTTATTTTTAAAAGAGTCCTCCAAATTGTTTGCAGCTTCACCTATTATTTCAAGGTTTCGCATAACAGCATCCTGATCCCATTCACTAGAAGCAAACTCTGAAAAATTACGAGTAGAAGCATATACTGTTATTTTGCGAATGGCGTCACGAATATGTTTTATGTATGCAGTGTTATCCTTCTTACTTCTCATAAGATTTCTTTTTTATCTCTGAGTATATACCCCTTAAGGTACTTATCCAATCCGTTATAAGATAACAGATCAACCTTCTTATTAAGTTTATCTTCAAGATCATTCTTGAGATCAATGAAAGTCATCCCCATATCATCAGGAGGCTCAATGAGAATGTCAACATCACTTGTTGCAGTTTCTTCACCACGTGCATGTGAGCCAAAAAGGGCCGCTTTTTTCACGCCATACTTTTTCAAAACTGGCTTTATGGTTTTAACGAGATCTTTCATACTAACGATATTATATCCTTACTTATAGTTTGATACAATACTGATATGTTTTTAACTGTTGGTATAGTATTACGCCTCATCGCAATCTTTCTTTTCAAAGACCATTCAAACTATGACATGGATTCATGGTTCCTGGTGGGAAAAGAGACAATGATGCACCATTCGATCTATCCGGAGATATCACTCCTTCACCATCCGTACTTTCCGATCATGATGTACTACTATGCAGTTGCACAGTGGCTCACGCGTTGTGGGATTCCGTTTGCAGTGAGTGCCAAACTGTTATTTGCCGTATTTGATGTTGCAATCAGTTATCTCGTGTATTTGATCTCAAACCGAAATAAAAAGCTGGCATGGATGTACGCACTGAATCCTGTGTCTATTATTGTCACTTGTGTACAGGGGCAGTTTGATTCAATACCCGTATTCTTCCTGCTCCTATCTCTTTATTATGCAAATGCACATAGATCGATTTATTCTACACTTTCAGCATCTGCAGCTATTGCGCTCAAAACATGGCCTGCTGCGTTTATGATCCCGCTCTACAGACGCATGACGTCGTGGCGTATGATCTTTCTGTTCGGTTTCGTACCCGTAGTAACGCTTACCTTGTTTTGCATCACATTTCAGCGATCGCCCCTCGATGTACTTGGTCCGATAGCTGGATATCGGGGTGTATATGGGGTGTTTGGATTAGGATATCTGCTGCCATTTATTACAAAAAGTGCAACTGTGAGCAAATTATGTTCAACACTCTTTCTGCTCGCATTTGCTGTATATGCCGTTAAAACAAAGAGCTCAAATATCTACTGTGAAACATTCAAACACATGCTATTTTTCTTTTCGTTTAGCATAACCTTCGGCATCCAGTGGCTTATGTGGCCGGTTGCATTTATGCTCCTCAACTATCGCAAAAGTATATGGGTGTACTTGAGTTCAGCCACACTCTACTTAGGTATCGCAAATGTTATGTGGTGGGGGATATTTAGGCAGATACATTACCTGTCTATGATTCATGAATTAACTGGTCTTATCGTATGGTTTTCTGTGTTATTTTTGTTTTATGTAGAGTCTGCCAAGGTCAAAAAGAGTGAATAATACCTTTTTAAGTGTCACTTTAGATTCTCCATTTGCTCTAGGATAGTGATTCACACCCAATTCAGTGATCCGATAGCCTTTTTTACGAGCTCTGGTCATGAGTTCGACGCTTACAAAGAAGCTATCTGAGCTAAAACCCGTTTCTTTCACAGCTGATGTACGCATGAGCTTAAATGCGCAGTCTACATCGCGGAGTGCTAAACCAAATAACATTCTATTTAGCTTGTTATATATGTCTGAAATGATTATTCTTTTGAGCGAATCGGCACGTTTTTGCCTGAAACCGACTATAAAATCAAAATCATTGTTTAGGCCTATAAAACGATCTAAATCCTCAATATCAAACTGTCTATCGGCGTCAGTAAAAAAAATCCAGTCATGCTTAGCTTCATTCAGGCCGGTACGAAGAGCCGCACCATAACCTTTATTATAGGTATGGTCTAAAATGCGCATGTGAGGGTATTGTTCTGTCAGATTTGAGAGCTTTTGAGCCGTATTATCGGTAGATCCATCGTTTACGGCAAGAATTTCATACTGATCAAAGAGTTTGTCTGCAGCTTTGATCTGCGCATGAATGGTGTCTTCAATTACTGCATCCTCGTTAAAAATTGGTAGAATAATAGAAACGTTCATAACATTAAAAAATCGTGACCAACTAATTGTATCAGAAACCAACACTCATGAAGGAAACTCATTCGACATTATCGCTTCTGATTATAACCCGCAACTGCGAAGACGTGCTGGAAGATACACTAAAAAGTGTCGTGGATGTCGTTGATCACATAATCGTAATAGACGATTATTCGAGCGATAATACGGTAGAAATCGCTACACGGTACGGAGCTCATGTCTATCCACATCATGAGTATGATTTAGGTAAACAACGCGCATATGCCTTAGCTAAGGCTACAACAGACTGGATTCTTACACTGGATTCAGATGAACGTCTCTCAAAGGGACTTCAAGACGAAATAAAAGATGTTATGGCGAATCCTGATCCTGAGATAGATGGCTATTACATTCCGTTTCGTAACCATTTTTTGGGTAAGCCAATACGTCATGGAGGAGAAAACTATCAGATGCTGCGTTTATTTAAGCGATCAGCTGCATCGATAGACGATGCACTCGTACACGAGCGCTATGCAGTTACCGGTTCGAAAACAGCTCATCTTACTCATGTTATTGATCACTATTCATATCGATCAATTCCACAGCTCTATATCAAATTCACGGGGTATGCGTTTCGTGAAGCACATTTGAGAATACGAACAAATGACAGGCTCACCCTTTCTAAACTCTTTTTATATGGTCCTCATATGTTTTATGCCCGTTTTATAAAGGATAAAGGGTATAAAGATGGCTTATTTCGTATGCCCCTTGATCTGGCATTTGGATATATGGAAGGTCTCACATACTGGCTGGTGCTATTATTAAAAGCAGGAATCATCCGTCACAGAATTACTAATGAAACATCATCATAACGTAGCCTTTATTACCGTTCTGTTTCATACGCCAGATAAGGAAGTAAAACGCCTGACAGGTGAAGTCCGCGACCTGGGCATTGATGCGATCTATACGATAGATAATACCGCATCACGCAAAGGATATGCCGCCGGAATAAATGAAGGATTAAGACAGGCTATCGCAGATGG
>CAYXCP010000032.1:0-9896 GCA_964463455.1 uncultured Gammaproteobacteria bacterium | reverse complement strand
AAAGAGCTTTGATGAGTAAATTATATCCTATAATTGTATAAAAGTAAACGGAATATCATAACAAAATTTAGCCTTGACAGCCTCTCACAAATATATCAAAATAGATAATAGTGTGAAAAAAATAAAAAACGATCACCATCAAAATCGAAGCCTCAGTCAATCGCCTACCTCATAGTCATAGGTATTATCTCGCTCATAGCTGTTGCAAGTCCTTATATTTACAAAACGATAAAGCCTACGACACGTGCTGCCACAACAGTATCTCGCATAAGGCCATTTGCAACTACTGCTGTTACAGGAACAATAGATATGGTAGTTATTCCGATTACATTTACCAACTTTCAAAAAGGCATTTATAATTCTGATACACTTGCCTCTACGGATATACGGGCAGATATAGCTCAGCTACAGCCGTATTATGCGGAAACTTCCAACGGAAAAGTATCACTTGGAACAATAACGGTTACAAATCGTGTTACATTACCATACGATGTTACAGGTTGTCTGGTATTTGATCCGAATCAGGGCAGTGTTCCTCTCCCCTATGCACTGCCCATGTTAGCCACAGAGGCAATGGCGAAAGCTGGTGTTGCAGAAGGATCATATGAAAGACTTCTTTTTGTTCTTCCTGGAATTCAATGTTCTGGATATGCTCAAAACACGTATTACGATGACCCTTACTATCGTGCAGTTGCTTTCCCTGACACGTCAAATGCAAAGCGCGCATGGGTGAACGGTTTCACTCTTGATCCGGGTGTAAATGGTGGAGATGGTCGTTTTTCAGCGACGCGTAAACTCCTTAATCCGAAGGCAATCGTACAGGCATTAGGATTTACGATGGGACTTAAATGGGCATATTCAGATGGCTGTAAATGTGGAGATCAAATTGATGCAATGGGAAATACTTCTTTTAACAAGCCACTTATACATTTCAATGCTGCAAGCAAAGATAAATTAGGGTGGTTAAATACAGGTGATATAACAGATCTCATAGCAGGTATGTCACAATCTGTTCGGATTAAGGCAACGTCTCTTAATCAGACAATGTTTAATCCTCAACCACCAAATAATGTTCTTCCTAAAGTACTTCGTATATCACTTCCATCACAGTCTGCATATTGTTATCTGGACTACCGAGCGCCGTTCGGATTCGACAACAATACGTTTTATTCAGAAACAAATTCAGTGCAAGGTGTGTCAATTCATAAGGTAGATAGTGCCGGAAGTATTGTCATGGTAGATGCTACGCCTCAAGGTATCGCAAACACAGCGCTTTATCCAAGTCTTGGCATGATGTCAGGTCAAGTACAAACATTTAGTGATAGCACTAATAATCTGCGAGTAACCGTACAACCTTACACAGATGTAGATACCTCCTATACGGGTAATACTGAAACGACCAGTGTGTTGATTAAAGTAGAACCTATAGTTGCAACAACCATTCCCCCTACATTAACACCAACAAAAACACCCGCTCCCCTTCCAGCGACACCGACACCTGTTCCCCTGACCATGGTGCGTCAGTCATTCCTCAGTAATGATGGTAAAACCTATTACCAGCGTATCTGTCCATTTGATACTGTTTCAGGTGCCCCGAGCTCGTCATGTACTATAGCGTATACACCAGTTTCCGTAGCTGGCATAGGTATGCCATCAAGTGTCCCGACTACCATAGACGCATACGTAAACTTTATTATAAAGATAATTCAGGAACATTGAGAATACGACAATCGGTACTATATGCTAATTCTGCACGGACACAGTCATATACCGTCTACAGAACATGTCCGTTTAACAGTGAATCGACTGGAGGAGCAACAAATACGTCTGGTGTGAGTTGCAATGGGACAAGTTGGCAAGGACCATATCCTCTCAAGGCATTTTCTCACACAACTGATGGTACGACATCAACGAAATGTAATTCTTATTCTGCAATAACATACTAAGTTATACACTTTCTTACCTATAACGTCGTATAATGAATTATGGGTATCCGTGAAGCAGCACTTCGATTTCTTGAATACTGTGAGCTCGACAAAAATCTATCTCTTCGTACCGTTAAAATGTATGGGTATTATATTATGTTTTTTCAGGCGTGGCTTCTGGAAAAAAATAAACCTGCAACTGATTTTCATGTAGAGAAAATCAACGAAGAAGATATTCGCGAATTTCGACTCTATTTATCACATTCATATAAAAATCCTTACAAGGGCGAAATAAAACGTCAGACTCAAAGTTATTTTCTTATAGCACTTCGTTCCTTTCTCAAATTCCTCATAAAAAAGAAGCTTAAAGTTATGTCACCCGAAATGATTGATCTGGGTAAACAGCGTGACCGAGCTATCAAGTATTTGTCACCTGAAGATTTAGTAAAACTGTTCGACGCTGTTGATACAAGTGAGCTGCCAGGTATTCGTGATCGCGCGATACTGGAAGTATTGTTCTCTACGGGTCTTCGTGTATCCGAACTTGTTGCTTTGAATAAAGATCAGATCAATCTCGATACAGGTGAGTTCGGAGTTATCGGAAAGGGCGGAAAAGCACGCGTTGTGTTTGTATCGGAACGTGCTAAGGAATGGCTGTCTACGTATTTTGCCAATAGAGATGATCCATACAATCCCCTCTTTATCCGTTACTCCGGTCCAAAAGGTGATGGGACATTATCAGACGATAAACTCAGATTGTCTGTACGTTCTGTTGAACGACTGGTAGAAAAATATCGCAAGATTGCCGGAATTACTGTTGCTATTGGGCCTCACGTGCTTCGACATTCGTATGCGACCGATTTATTGTCTCATGGTGCAGATCTGAGATCGGTACAGGAAATGCTGGGACATAAAAACATTGCTACTACCCAGATATATACGCACGTAACCAACCTACGACTCAAAGAAATTCATCAGAAATATCATTCCGGAAACACAGCTTCTTCTCAGGAAGAGCCCGTAGAATAAACTTGCCCTGCGATAGTATTAGTTATATAATCGGAGTGTAAATCACTCGATATGGATATAAAAAAGGTTAAAACCCCCGGCTACGGGATCATTTTACTCTGTTGCATCGCCCTCTACATTGCTGTTTTTTCTTTTCTGAGCATTAAGAGAAACCTATCTTTCAACTCTCATTATTACGATCTTGGCATCATGAATCAGGTTGCCTTTAATACTTCACGGGGTCATTTCCTGGAAATGACGAATCAGGATCTCTCACGAAATGCCTCACGACTTGCCATTCATTTTGATCCTATTCTCGCTTTATTTGCTCCGTTTTACTGGATCTGGGCAGGGCCTGAAGTGCTTCTCATAGGACAAACTGTCATTATCGCGTTTGGCGCTCTCGCTGTATACCTTCTCTCTAAGTTAATGCTAAAAGAAAGATTCATGTCATTTCTTTTTGCTCTGAGTTACCTTGGTTATTTTGCTGTACAACGGCAAACATTATTTGACTTTCATGCGATTACACTCGCAACATCGTTTTTGCTTTTTGCTATTTATTTTGGATTCAAAAAATCAAACGGTCTAGCGTATGCATTCATCTTACTATCACTCCTGACTAAAGAAAATGTGGGACTGGTTACCTTCTTACTCGGTCTGTACTTTTTCTGGATTCATAAAAACAGAAAATTTGGTATAACCGTTATGATAACCAGTGTGGTTTTTTTTGTTGGCGCAGTCTTTCTCGTTATCCCCTATTTCAGACAAGGTGCTCATTTTGCTCTTAAGTATTATGGAGATTTTGGTGATTCGCCTTCGGCAATACTACTTAATGTCATAAAACATCCATTTCACATCATCGCAGTCATCCTTGAACAAGATCGATTAATATATCTGGGCACATTACTGCTCACCTATGGGTTATTTATCGTATTCTCCCCTATTCCCTTTCTGTTAAGCCTTCCAGAATTCCTCATCAATTTGTTAAGTGCGAGCCCTAACATGCGTGTGGTTTATTTTCACTATAACGCAATTCTCGTTCCGTTTATGATTTTTTCTGCTATTTCGGGATATGCCTTTATAAAGAAAAGATGGGCAAAGAAACCGATGATTGTTGGCTTCTTTATAGGATTATTTTGTTTGTGTAATCTGATTAGTATGTACTTATTTAGTCCCGTACCTTGTTATCTCGTACAGAATCCAGCTTCAGAATATAACATCGATATTAAAAAGCTTGCTGCAGTCCAGATGTGGTCAAAGCGACTAAAAGATAGTAATTTAAAAATTGCAACATCTCCCCAGCTTGCACCTTTCTTTACGAATCATCTATATTACTACAATTTCCTGTTTGATCCTGCAGCTTACGATCAGGGCTATACAGATGATGATATAATAAAGGGAATCGACAATTACGAAAAAGCCGATTATGTTATAGTGAGTAGATCTGAACTGCACGATGATATGGCAATACTCAAAGAGTTCCATGATCATCTGCAGGGTAATCCTAAGTACCACAGAATTTATGACAAAAATGACCTTGAAGTATATACGAACGATTTAAATAACCATTTATGATATCAATAATAATTCCTTTTTTTAACGAGCGCGAAAATCTTCCTATCTTGTATAAAGAACTCGTCGATGAGCTTGAACATTTAAACAGAGCCTATGAATTAATCTTTGTGAATGATGGCTCTACTGATGGAAGCGGTGTATACGCACGCGAGTTAGCTGAAAAAGATAGCCATGTTGTCTTTGTAAATAATAGAAAAAGATCTGGCAAAGGCACTGCTCTTGCCAATGGTATTCGCAATGCAAAAGGAGATATCTATGTATTTATGGATGCAGATTTACAAAACGATCCAAAAGATATACATGATTTCCTTGAAAAAATTGACAACGGTTTTGATCTGGTCAATGGTATTCGTGATACCAGAGATGACGATAATTCTCTTATACGCATATACTCAAATCTAGGAAATAAATTCGTAAAAAAATTCCTGAAGTCACCTTTTACTGATATAAATAGTGGATATAAAGTAATTCGAAAAGAAGTCTTAGAAGAATTCACCCTGTACGCAAATAATTTCAGGTTTATGCCTCTTGCAGCATATATGAAAGGATTCAAAGTAGGAGAAGTGAAAATTCATAATAGACCACGCAAGCACGGTGTTTCTAAATTCGGAACGAGCAAAATATTTATCGGTCTTATCGATACATTAACAGCATATTTTCTGTATCAGTTTTCTGAACGGCCTTTACATTTTTTCGGTATCATTGGAGGAGTTTTCTTTGCCTCTGGTTTTCTTTTTACGCTATATCTAACTATTGAACGGCTGTTTTTTGGAGTGCTCTTATACCGTCGTCCTTCACTCCTTTTTGGCATATTACTCATCATCGTTGGCATTCAGATTATCATGACTGGATTTATAGGAGAGCTCATCGTTTATTTTCATAAACGACTCAAAGCATAAGTTCGATGTAATCTTCCGCATTTGGTACAATATCTACATGAAAACTAAAATACTTATAACAGGTGCTGGTGGTTATATTGGGTCAGTTTCAACGTATGTCTTTCTTCAAAATGGTTACGAAGTAATCGCCGTTGATAATTTTACTACAGGTAACAGACAGCCTCTCGAAGTCATGCAGGAAAAATTCGGCAAAGAACAGTTTCGTTATTATGAAGCAGATCTTCATGATTCTATAAAGGATGTTCTTGAGAAAGAAACAGATATTGAAGCCGTTGTGCACTACGCAGCTTCATGTTTGGTGGATGAATCCATGAAGAATCCTCATAAGTATTTCTATAACAATGTTGGTGGATCAGACAATCTCATCAACGAGATTATTGCTCATGGTATCACGAACATCGTTTTTTCCTCTACGTGCGCCGTATATGGTGAAGCAAAAGTAGTCCCGATCGATGAAAACCAGCCCATGAATCCTAATAATCCCTATGGTGAATCAAAGCGCGATGTGGAACGAATAATTGACTGGTATCATCAACTTAAAGGTTTGAATTACGTTATTCTTCGTTATTTTAATGTCTGCGGTGCGACAGACGACGGTGTGATCGGTGATTCTAAGAAACCTTCACAACTTCTTATGCAGAATGTGGTACGTGGCGCGCTCGGAATTGAACCATTCTTTTTGACCTGTGCAAAAATGGATACTCCAGACGGTACGCCGATTCGTGATTATATTAATGTCGTAGATTTAAATAAAGCACATCTTGCCGCTGTTGAACACTTGCTCAAAGGCGGATCGAGTGAAGTGATTAACCTGGGTTCAGGTACGGGAAATTCGGTGCTTGAGATCGTAAAGGAAGTTCAGAAAGTGACAGGTGCAACATTCGACCTCAAATCAACAGAGCCACGCAAAGGTGAAGCAACAAAAATGATAGCATCGATAGAAAAAGCAAAAAGAATACTGAACTGGTCACCAAAAAGAAGTCTGGAACAATCAGTACAATCACTGGTCACCTGGTATAAAGCACATCCACACGGATGGGAGAGATGAGGCACTGCCTCATCGGACATTAGACTATGGACCATAGTCTGCAGTCTATAGTCCATTGTCATATTATTTTATATATATGCTTGCAGCGGTCATTCTGGCAGGGGGAAAAGGAAAACGGATGAATTCGAATGGTGTGAATAAAGTAGCTATCCCCTTTCATGGAAAACCTCTCGTACGATATGCTGCGGAATTACTTATTGAATTCGCGTCTCCGGTTGTTGTTGTGACAGGCGCATATGCTGAGAGTGTTCATGCTGCTCTTGAAGGTTATGATGTTACCTTTGCTCATCAGGAGGAACAGCTTGGTACAGGGCACGCTCTTAAAATCGGCCTGGAACCATTACGCACGCATTCACCCGAGCACATCATTGTGGGCTATGGAGATCACATGATGTATTACACTGACGAATCAATCAGTAAGTTAGTTACCGGACATATAGTCAGTGGTGCAGCGATAACCATAGTGACAACTGTTCTTCAAGATGCAGGCGCATATGGACGGGTTATTCGTAATGGAGATAGAGTCGTTGGTGTTGTTGAGTTAAAGGATGCTACAGAAGAACAGAAAAAGATAAAGGAAATTAATACAGGTCTATACTGTATAGATTATGATTTTGTAAAAGAACACATAGATCTTATTGAACCCTCACCAGTTACGAATGAGTTTTACCTTCCTGAACTGATAACATTAGCGTTAAACAAGAAAATGTGTGTATCAGGTGTGGAATTGCCTTACAAAGAAGTTGGCATCGGTATCAATATTGAAGATGAATTATCAGAAAGTGAAAAATTATATAAACTTATTCGCGATCATAGGAATGAAATATAAACACATAATGTCTGTAATCACCTGTGCACTGTTATTTTTGATTATTCTCTTTGTTAAACATAACGTGGTATTTCACTATCGTTTTAACACATCTGCAATCCCCTTGTATCAACGGTCACAGGATATTCCCCATGAAGTAAAAGATCGCATATTTCTTTCCGATAGTGATATTCATATTGCTTCTGGGTATTTATATGCAAAAGGTAATGATCCAACGAGTTATAATTTTCAGCATCCCCCTTTTATAAAGTATTTATTCGGATACAGTATTCGCTTATTCCAGTCACCCTATGTCGTGCAGTTTATTCTCGGAATTCTGTATATCTTACTTACCTATTATTTCGCGTGGAAAGTTACCAAAAATTATACAGTCGCCTCGGCTACTATATTATTTCTGGCTGTAGATCCGGTGTTTCATGATGTAGCTTCACAGGCGTTACTTGATCTTGGGCAATCAGTTCTAGCTCTTGCATTTGTTATTATCTCTCTTTATTTTCCGGCGTCATTACTCGTACAAGGAATCGTTTTTGGTTTGTTTGCAGCATCTAAATTCTGGTCCACGTCGTTATTCTTCTTTGTTGCAGTCTACGCCTATAAATATATAACTACAAAGAAAATAGATATAAAATCTGTATCAAAAGTTCTTCTCATATCATTTATAACTTTCTGTGTTGTTTATCTCGATTCTTTTATTCACCATAAAGGCGCTTTTAATATAATTTTCTTTCAACTCAAGATTCTCAAGTACTGGTTACACCAATCACTCAGCTCTATGCCAGCTGCATCACTGCTTCTTTTTATGACAGGCTATGTCAAAAGCTGGTGGGGATCACGAGGGTGGGTCTGGACACATCCGTGGTCGGTACTGTGGCCCATTTCATTTGTCGCAGCTATATGTGTGGGCTTGCAGAAAAAAGCGAACAAAGAACTTACGTTCGCTGCTTTATTACCACTCGTCTTTCTTATCTATCTAGGAGCTCAGGCACCATTCACTCGTTATTTTGTGATTATACTCCCTTATCTGTATGTGAGTCTTTCCTTTGGGATATATTCTGGCATTACTGACTCGATCCGGAGTCTATTCATAAAGAAGGTTGTAAAAAGATAAAGAGAGTCTGGACATTGCCAGACTCTCTGGTTGGTGACAAATCGTATTCTAGTCTTCGCGTCGACCTCGACCTCGGCGAAAACTGCGTCCACCTTGCTCGAAATCGATAGGATTTGTTCCTCCTTTGCTGCCCATATCAGTGAAAGGCTCCTTCGAGGATTCTTTCTTAGTTCTGCTTCTGGTAGCTGCCGATGCCTTCGTGCTCCACGGTTCGTAGAGCGAGTTCATCTTGTTTTTGGCACGGTTCGTATTGAAACGCGGATTCAAGCGTTTCATATCTGCTTCAGCGCTATTACGCTCACGGATATGATGATTACTAGCCGATCCCTTTATGAACCGCGCTGCACCCGCGTGTAGGATGTATTTCTTGTATGCATCGAAAAACTCCGGGGTCATCCCTTGCAGAGACTTGACTGCTTTATTGACCTCGGCTTGCCAGCTATCGAATGTGAACTCCATAGACATACATTCCTCCTTTATCTACACTTTTTTGCACAGCCATGCCATCCTAGTATGTGAATGCGAATGTTACTCCTTTATTCAATGCTTCTACTACGTATATTATATCAAAAAATACAATACTATGGGACTTGTTGTCAATCATTAGCATCTATTCATGAGTGTTGTATAATTGCAGTCAGGATTCATATACGAAAGGAGCTGGTCATGCCCAAGAGTAAACGTCTGACAGCGGGGGCAGCATTCAATCTCTATGACATCATCAAGAGGTTAACCGGGAAGAATGAAGGGGCGACCTTTACCACGAGCCTGTTCTTCACCAACGCACCTGGTGCATGCAACTTTGTGCGTATGCAGGGTAACGGGCTTGAAGTCCGCGCAGTAAGCCTCGACAATGGTACTCGGACGAGATTCATCGTTACCAAAAGCAGTGCCAAATAAGGCGCGGACTTAACTGGCTCATCCAAGGGGGCAGTACGTGTTACTGCCCCCAACTAAAACCGACTCTGGTATAATATTCTTTACACTGCGGGATTAGTTAATCGGTATAACATAACTTTTCCAAAGTTAAATGACGGGTTCGATTCCCGTATCCCGCTCAATATCGGACTGAATTTCCGAAAGAGTCTCTTTTTGCCTATTCATCAAGCTATTTCTGGGTTCGAGCCACCCTTTTTTCTCAATTACTCTTTTTTCAGTTTCTTTTAAATACACAAACGCGTTTTTGGCGTTGATTCGCACTATTCTGTCTTTTAACTCTAGGTTCGAGCCAATAATCCTTAATATCATTCTTTTGGACTCTGTGTCGTATTTTTTGAACAGTTTGGTGGCGTTTGCTAAGAAAGATAAAACTTCTTCCATTACAGCGGTCCAGTTACCCAACCCATCACTAGCGATGTTATCCTTTATTTGCGACTCCTCTAAAAGAATTCTGTTCTTCTCTTTTAAATACTCTTCTTCAGTAATTAATCCTTCAATTCTCATTCCAAATAAATTCTTTTTCTCAACGAGGATAGCGTCTAATCGTTTGGTTAGCTTACCTTTT
>CAYXCP010000031.1:0-10001 GCA_964463455.1 uncultured Gammaproteobacteria bacterium | reverse complement strand
AAGGTCCAAACATCGGTGTTGTGACTTATATGGCACTCTATTCACGAGTAAATGAGTATGGATTCCTCGAAGCTCCTTACCGCAAGGTCAAGAAAGAAACATCAGGTAAAAATGTAAAAGCTAAAGTTACTGACGAAGTAACCTATTTACAGGCTGATGACGAAGAACCATATTACATCACATCAAACGGAGTAACAGTTGATGAAAACGGATATCTCACAGATGCAACTGTTGTAGCTCGCCACATGGGTGAACTCGTCGAAGTTTCAGTAGACAAAATTGATTATATAGATATTTCACCAAGACAGGTAATCGGCGCATCTGCAGCCCTTATTCCTTTCTTACAGAATGATGATGCAAGCCGTGCTCTCATGGGTACTCACATGCAATGTCAGGCTGTACCTCTTGTCCGCCCCCATGCTCCAATAGTGGGAACAGGATTCGAAAAGAAAGTAACTGCATCACTTGGCCGAACCGTATTTGCTCCAGAAGATGGAACAGTAGAATATGTCGACGGTGAAAAAGTAGTAGTAAAAGGAAAATCAGGCAAACAGTATACATATAATATGGAACGCTACTTGCGTACCAATAAAGATGTTGCGTTTGATCAGGTTCCACGTGTCGAACCAAAACAGAAACTTAAAAAAGGCGATCTCGTTATCGATGGACCAGCTACCGAAGGCGGAAGACTTGCACTCGGACAAAATCTGACGATCGCATACACATCACTTAACGGTTTAGGTTATGAAGACGGTTTCGTAGTCTCAGAAAGACTTATTAAACAGGATATATTAACCTCAATCCAGAGTGAAGAATTTATCGCCGACGTAGTCGACACAAAACTGGGACCTGAAGAACTTACTCGTGATATCCCAAATGTACGTGAAGAAGTTCTTGCCAATCTTGATCGCCATGGTATCGTACTTAACGGTACCGAGGTCAAGAGTGGTGATATTCTGGTCGGTAAAGTTGCACCCAAGGGTGAACGTGAACTGACAGCAGAAGAAAGACTACTCCGTGCAATCTTTGGTGAAAAAGCAAAAGACGTTAAAGATACATCTCTCCGTATGCCTTACGGTAAACGTGGAACAGTTGTAAACGTCGAAGTAATCGATTCACAGAAAGATCCAAACGAACTCGAACCAAGTATTATGAGAAGATTGCTTGTTAATACAGCTCAACTGAGAAAGATCTCAGTCGGAGATAAACTCGCAGGACGCCACGGTAACAAAGGTGTTATCGCTCGTATTCTTCCTGAATACGACATGCCTTACCTGGAAGATGGTACACCGGTAGATATTATTATCTCACCTTTGTCAATTCTTGCTCGTATGAACCTTGGTCAGTTATTCGAAACCTTGCTTGGACTCATTGCTCAGAAAAATGGACAGCAGATTTCAGTACCTGTATTTGAAAAGATGAAAGAACAGTTCATGTTTGATGAGTTCGAAAAACTCGGACTCCCCATGAACGGTAAAACAACTCTCTATGACGGACAGTCTGGCAAACCATTTGATCGCCAGGTACTCGTCGGAGTTGGATACATCATGAAGCTTATTCACATGGTAGAAGACAAGTTCCATGCACGATCAGTTGGACCATACTCACTTGTTACCCAGCAGCCACTTGGAGGCAAGTCACAAATGGGAGGCCAACGTTTCGGAGAAATGGAAGTCTGGGCGTTACAGTCACATCGTGTACCACACACATTACAGGAAATGCTTACCATCAAGTCTGACGATGTACGTGGTAGAACAAAAGCTTTTGAATCAATCATCAAAGGTCTGGATATTCCGCAGTCTAATGTACCGGAATCATTCCACGTTCTGACAAAAGAGTTAAATGCATTAGGTTTATCAATTGATTTTATTTCTTAACCCATTATGGAAGAATTACAGATAGCAGACTTTTCAGGTCTTAAAATTAGACTTGCATCACCTGAAGACATATTGGGATGGTCAAAAGGTGAAGTCACAAAACCAGAAACCATTAACTACCGTACATTCCGTCCAGAAAAAGATGGTCTTTTCGATGAACGTATATTCGGACCAACAAAGGATTATGAATGTTATTGTGGTAAGTACAAAAGAATTCGCTATAGAGGCATTGTATGCGATCGCTGCGGAGTCGAAGTAACATCTTCTGTTGTACGCCGTGAACGCATGGGACATATCAAGCTTGCATCCCCTATCGCCCATATATGGTATTTCAAAGGATCATCATCTCCACTCAGTATCATCCTTGATATTCCACCCAAGACTCTTGCAAGAATCATCTATTATGCTTTGTACCTTGTACGCAGTGTTAATAAGGATGAACTCAAGAAAGCAACCGATCAGCTCGAAGCAATGAAAGCTAAGGAAATCTCACTTGAGGAAGAAATCTATGAAAAGAATAAAACAAAGACACGCGAAGATTTCGACAAACAGAAAAACGATTTAACGAAGAAAATCAGTAACGAAGAACATCGTGCACTTACACTCCAGGAAATGGATCTGAAAGAACGCGAACAGTACAGACAGTTATCTGATGTGTTTGTTGAACAGAAATCACAGCGCACAGCTTTCTATGATCGTATGGCTAAAATCCTTAAAGCATTAAAGCCTAACGATACCATGGAAGAAGATGATTATCTCTTCCTTCGTGAAAAAGGCCTGGACTTTGCACTTGAAGTAGGTATGGGATCAGAAGTCCTGTATGACATTCTTTCAACTGTTGATCTGCAGAAAATCTATACAGCAACATTGAATGATCTTTCAAAAGCAAAAGGTGAAAAAAGAAATAAAATGATGAAGAAAACTCGTGTCATCGAGTCATTCATGAAAAGTAAGATCGCACCTGTATGGATGCTCTTAACTGTATTACCTGTCATCCCTCCAGATCTTCGACCGGTTGTACAGCTTCCAGGTGGTAAATTTGCGACTTCTGACTTAAACGATTTGTATCGTCGCGTCATTAACCGTAACATCCGTTTAAAGCAGCTTATTGATCTTGGTGCTCCTGAAATTATCTTAAGAAATGAAAAGAGAATGCTTCAGGAAGCTGTCGATTCATTGCTGGATCTTCAGAAATCAAGAGGCCGCTCACGTTCACAGGGAACCAACGCTAAAGTACTGAAATCACTTTCAGATATCTTAAGAGGTAAGCAAGGTCGTTTCCGCCAGAACCTTCTGGGTAAACGCGTTGACTACTCAGGCCGTTCAACCATTATCGTCGGACCAGAACTGAAGATTAATCAGTGCGGTATCCCGAAGGAAATGGCACTTGAACTCTTTAAGCCACATTTATTACATGAAATTATTATTCGTGGACTTGCACCAAATATCAAAAGTGCAAAGAATTTCCTCGAATTAAAAGAACCAGTCGTTTACGATATTCTTGAAGAAATCATTAAGGATCATCCGGTTCTTTTGAACCGTGCTCCTACCCTGCATAAACTATCAATACTTGGTTTCTACCCTGTACTGACAGATTCTTATGCAATCAAGCTTCATCCTACCGTCTGCGCAGGCTACAATGCAGACTTTGACGGAGATGCTATGGGTGTGTTCTTGCCTCTTTCAAAAGATGCAATCAAGGAAGTCGACGAACGAATGCTTCCCTATCACAACTTATTGAAACCAGCAGATGGTACCCCAATCGTCGTTCCTAACAAGGAAATGGCACTTGGTATCTATTACATCACAACTCTTGATCACGCTTATAAGGATGTAAAAGATGAAGATCTGAAAGCATTTGGCGACATGAACGAAGCCATCAGTTATTATCATCTGAACAAGATTAAGCTAAGACAGCCAATCATGGTACGTATTAAGGGACAATTCCTTCGCACATCACCAGGAAGAATTTTGTACAACAACATCCTTCCCGTTGAGCTGCAATATATCAACGAAGATGTAAAAGCAGGCGATATCAAAAACCTTGTAGTTAAAGCAATCAAAATCTTTAACAACAATGCAGCAATCGGAGAAATCATCGATAGTATCAAGACTCTCGGATTCTGGGGTTCGACAATCGCAGGCGGTCTTTCAGTCTCAATCTTTGACTGCGAAATCATTCCGAATAAGAATGAACTCGTAGGTGAAACAGAAGCAGAGATTAAAAAAGTAGAAGCAAATTATAACGAAGGTTTGCTGACCCTTGAAGAAAAGAAACGGTATTCAAACAAACTTTGGATTGAAACAACAGAACGTCTCGCAGACCTCACATGGGATCTGATTGACGAAGAAAACCCTGTTAAGATCATTATTAAGTCTGGAGGCGCACGCGCTTCACGCGAACAGCTTAAACAGCTATCAGCCATCAAAGGACTTGTTGTCGATCCGCTGGGCAAGATCATCGAAGTTCCAACCAAATCGAACTATCGCGAAGGTTTGAACATTTTTGAATACGTTATTTCAGCAAGAGGTGCACGAAAAGGTCTTACCGACTCAGCTCTTAAAACAGCCGACGCAGGTTACTTAACTCGTCGTCTCGTAGACGTAGCTCACGACATGATCGTTCGTGAAATTGATTGTAATGCAAAAGAAGGCTTAACAATCAATCTTGAAGAAGAACGCGGAGAAAAGATTAAAGAACGCTCACGTGGACGTGTCGTACACAAAGATGTCGTATCTGATTCTAAAGAAGTAATCATTAAAGCAGGTGAACTTATTGACGAAGAAAATGAGGTCCTTCTGGATACTCATCAGATCAAGAGAATCACCGTCCGCTCACCTCTTTACTGTGAATCTAAATACGGTGTCTGTCAGAAGTGTTATGGTATCGATCTTTCAACACATCGTTTAGTTGAAATCGGCGTACCAGTTGGTGTAACCGCAGCACAGTCTGTAGGTGAACCAGGCACACAGCTTACGATGCGCGTACGTCATTTCGGAGGTATCGTCATCTCAGACGTAACTCAGGGTCTTCCACGCGTCGAAGAATTGTTTGAAACACGAACACCAAAGATCGTATCACCTATCGCTGAAGTATCAGGTAAAGTATCGATCAAAGAAGATACAGATAAAGATGTTTACCAGGTACGCATCACTCCTGCAAACGGAACAGAAGCACAGGAACAGGAATTCATCATCCCGATGTCTCAGAAACTGAGAATAAAAGATGGCGATCTGATTGCCTCAGGTGCTCAGCTGTCTGAAGGACATTTGAATGTAAGTGATGTACTTGGCATTAAAGGTCTGAAATCAGCACAGATATATCTTCTGGATGAAATTCAGAAAGTATACGAATCACAGGGTATCGCAATCCACGATAAACATTTTGAAGTCATCATCAGGAAGATGAGTGATAAGATCATCATCGAAGATGAAGGTGATACTCAGTTTATCAAGGATGAAGTTGTTTCAAAAGTTCGTTTCGAAGAGGAAAACAAGAAAGTTCTGGCAGTCGGTGGAAAACCAGCAACCGGAAAAGTCTCTATTCTTGGAATTACTCGTGCTGCAATCTATACAGATTCATGGTTGTCAGCCGCATCATTCGAACAGACAACAAGCGTTCTGAGCGCTGCCGCAATCAAAGGTCAAGTAGATTACTTGATGGGATTGAAAGAAAATGTTATAATAGGCAGACTCATCCCAGTAAGTGAGGAATTAATTAATAAATACTATAGTAAATTTTTAAGCAAATATGCCTACAATCAATCAGCTAGTCAAGAAGGGGCGAACCAAGCGAGTCAATAAGTCTCGTTCGGCCGCACTTAAAACAAGTTTTAATGCAATTAAGCGCAAGTATGTTGAAACAAACAACATGATGAAGCGCGGAGTATGTACAGTCGTACGTACGATGACACCAAAAAAACCAAACTCAGCCTTGCGTAAAGTAGCTAGAGTACGTCTTTCAAATAAGATGGAAGTAACTGCTTACATTCAGGGTATTGGACACAACCTTGCGGAACATTCAATCGTAATGGTTCGCGGAGGACGCGTCAAGGATTTACCAGGTGTTAAATACCACATAGTTCGTGGAAAATTTGATACTGCTGGAGTAGTTAATCGTACATCATCACGCTCTAAGTACGGTACTAAGTTAGAAAAGAAAAAAGCAGCGTAATTATTAAAAAATTTAGACTATAGTCTATAGACCATAGACTATAGTCCTAGCCCTTATGCCAAGACATCCCTATAAGAAATCAACAACTGAACAGGACCCAGTTTATGGAAGTCTTGAAGTAGCAAAATTTATCAACTATGTAATGGTTGATGGAAAAAAAACTACAGCTCAAGAAATAATCTATGAAGTAATGGAAAGCCTGAAGAAAGATAATGAAGATCCACTTAAATTTCTACACAAGGCAATCTCAAACGTCGCCCCAACGGTAGAAGTTAAGCCTCGCAGACTCGGAGGTGCTTCATATCTCGTACCAACAGAAGTACGAAAAGATCGTCGTCTTTATTTAGCTTTAAACTGGATCATCGAAGCTGCAAGGACAAAATCAAACAAGGAATATCATTCATTTAGTGCAAAAATACTGCATGAATTACATGAAGCTGCTCAGAACCAAGGTCAGGCAGTTGGCAAAAGATTACAGGCAGAAAAACTTGCAGAAGCAAACAAGGCTTTCTCACACTTAAAGTGGTAAACTAAAATTAACACGGAACATGAAACATATGACTAAGGCATATGTTTTATGTTCTTTGTTTTATATTACATATTAATTTTTCAATAAAATGGCACAACAGAGTATCATCACCAAAAATCGCAATGTACCACTCGATAAAATCCGAAACGTAGGTATTATTGCCCATATTGATTCAGGTAAAACTACCACTACCGAACGTATTCTTTTTTACACAGGTAGATCATATAAAATCGGAGACATTGACGACGGTGATACACAGATGGACTGGATGCCACAGGAACGCGAACGAGGCATTACCATCGTATCTGCTGCTACCACAACCTTCTGGAAAGACGTACGTATTAACATCATCGATACTCCAGGACACGTAGATTTTACTGCTGAAGTAGAACGTTCACTTCGTGTACTAGACGGAGGTGTAGTCGTATTTGATGCAGAAGAAGGCGTACAAAGTCAGTCAGAAACCGTATGGAGACAGGCTGATAAATATAAAGTACCTCGTATCTGCTTCATCAATAAGATGGATAAGTTAGGTGCAGATTTTGATGCAACAGTTGGTGAAATCAAAGACCGCTTAGGTTCAAATCCTATCGTCATGGTGTATCCAATCGGAAAAGAATCAGAATTCCGTGGAGTTGTTGATCTGTTTACCATGAAAGCAATGTTCTGGGAAAAAGATCCACAGGGCATTCAGTATGAAGTATCAGACGAAATTCCTGCAGAAGTAAAAGAAAAAGCACTTCAGATGCGTGCTCGTATGATCGAACAGATTTCTGAAACAGATGATGCCTTACTCGATAAATACTTAAACGGTGAAGAAGCATCAGAAAAAGAACTAAGAGCTGCACTTCGTAAAGCAACTATCGCATATAAAGTAGTACCTGTTTACTGCGGTACCTCACTCAGAAACAAGGCCGTACAGCCGGTTCTTGATGCTATCGTTGATTATCTTCCATCTCCACAGGATTTGAAAGAAGTCAAAGGTGTCAATCCAAAATCAGGTGAAGAAGAAATCAGACAGCTTACTCCTACAGAAAAATTTTCAGCTCTATCATTCAAGATTCAGCTCGATCCACACGTAGGTAAGCTCACATACACCCGTATTTATTCAGGTGTACTCGAATCAGGATCATATGTATACAACGTAAACAAAGGGACAAAGGAACGCGTAAGCCGTATTCTTCTTATGCACGCGAACAATCGTGAAGAAATCGATAAGGCATATGCAGGTGAAATCGTAGCACTTGTTGGACCGAAGGAATCAAAAACAGGTGATACACTCGCCGATCAGGAGAATCCAATTCTTCTTGAACAGATCACCTTCCCGGAACCAGTTATTTCACTTGCTATTGAACCAAAATCAAAAGCAGATCAGGAAAAACTGTCTCTTACTCTGAACAGACTGTCAGAAGAAGATCCTACATTCAAGGTAACAGTAAATCACGAAACCGGGCAGACAATCATCGCAGGTATGGGAGAACTTCACCTTGAGATTATTGTTGACCGCATGAAGCGTGAAATGGGAATGGATGTAAACACCGGTAAAGCTCAGGTAGCTTATCGCGAAACCATCAGTAAAGCTGGTGATGCCGATGCAAAATACATCAAACAGAGTGGAGGCCACGGTCAGTACGGTCATGCCGTAATCACCATCGAACCACTTGCACGAGGTGAAGGATTTAAATTTATCAATAAGATCAAGGGAGGAGCAATTCCAGCCGAATTTATTCCTTCAATCGAAAAAGGTATCATCGAAGCAAAAGACAAGGGTGTTCTTCTCGGATTCCCACTTGTTGACTTCCAGGTTACCCTTATTGACGGAAGTTATCATGATGTAGACTCTTCAGATATCGCATTTAAGATCGCAGGATCAATGGCTCTGCAGGAAGCTGCAAAGAAAGCTGGTCTTGTCCTTCTTGAGCCTATCATGAAGCTTGAGATCACCATCCCTGATGAATTCATGGGTGTCGCAATCGGCGATATATCAAGTAAACGAGGAAAGATCATTAGTACTGATAAGCACGGCCGTGCAACTGTCATCAAGGCATATGCACCTCTTGCTGAGCTTTCAGGATATGTCACCACACTTCGATCACTTACTGAAGGTCGAGGCGTACCATACATGGAACCATCACATTATGAAGAAGTTCCTTCAAATCTGGTTAAAGCAATGATAGAGAAGTAATCTCTGGATATTGTTCACCTAAAAAGGGGATGTACCAAATGGTACGTCCCTTTTTTTATGGTTTATTTGTCTGCCTTCTTTATCACAGCGAGGATCTGTGAATTAGGAATATATATCATGTTTCCCTTGCTATCACGAAGGATGGTAAGTCGTAACGTAAGCTTTTCTACTTTGCCCTCGTATTTGTCAATTATTTTGATGGTATCACCGATATTGTACTGACCCTCGAAAATAATAAAAAAGCCCGCTATGAGGTCTTTTACGAGCGTCTGTGACCCAAATGAGATGGCTAACCCCAAGATACCGGCACCGGTAAGTATCGGCCCTATGTTTAATCCCCAGTTTGCGAGAATAATCAGGAGAGCCATAAGGTACAAGATGCCATCTGTGGTATTCTTTAAAACCGATCGGATTGTTCGTGTTTTAGCAATAAGGTATCCGGAGATAACGCGCTTTCTTACTGAAAGGAATATGGCATCAATCGTTTTTTTCAGGATGATAGATAAAATCATCGTTGAAAGGAGTACGATTGCCGTGAAAATGATGTGTCCAATGATGTATGATGTAGCTTGTTCTGTCATGATATATTATATCAAAATCTGCTCTATTTTGATACACTGTATACTATGACTGGACGTACACATGACCTAGCAGCTTTTACTGCTTTAAGCTATATAGTAGCAACGCAATCCATGCCCAAAATTTCACTCGCGACGGCTCTAGTGGCTCTGAGTGCTAATTTTATAGGAGGACTTGCCCCTGATATAGACCAGCCTACGGCTGATCTGTGGAACAGGATTCCTGCAGGGTCCATTATTGGGCGCATATTATGCCCTATTTTAGGCGGGCACCGATTTATTTCTCATTCATTGCTGGGCATTGCGTTCTTTGGCGTTATTCTTCATTATGCGCTTCATCTAGCCCATACGGTCCTATTGGTAGATATGAATATAGTCTGGTGGGCGTTTATGATAGGGTTTGTGTCCCATTTGCTCATGGATACAATCACGCGCGAGGGCGTCCCCTGGCTTTTCCCTATTCCGATTCATATTGGTATTCCCCCCTTTAAGTTTATGCGCATGAAAACAGGAGGTATGATAGAAAAATCGATCATTTTCCCTGGTTTGATCCTGGCAAATAGCTATATATACTACCATAACTACGGTCACGTCCTGACCTTCCTGAGGCACCTGCTTAAATAGATGTGATGTTATGTGATATAATATGCTATAGGTT
>CAYXCP010000030.1:0-10584 GCA_964463455.1 uncultured Gammaproteobacteria bacterium | reverse complement strand
GATTGTTGACTTCCATCTGTAAATGTATTATATTGATTACAATATGAATAACATAATGCAAAATAAAAAACTTCTTATTATAGGCGGTGTTTTGTTAGTTATCGTTATAGCTTTCGTTAGCCTGTTCTTGTTCTCAAACAAAGAAAAGATACAGAACAGAGCTATGCAACAGACACAGAAGGGAGCTGATCAAAATCAACAGGCTACAGCACGAGATAAAAAGGTAGTGAGTGTAATCTCTCAGCCAACCATCTCATTTGGTAACTGGGTAGGATTCACACCTCCAACAGCACAATCCACACCACTAGGCACTTACACTCTCAAGCAATCATTCAGTCAACCTGAGGTTACATTGTTAGCGCAGAAATTACAGACAGCTGATTCAGTAAAAAATGATAAAAACACATTGACTGCGTATTCTATTACCACTGATAAAACTTCATTCATGGTATTTAATATGCGATCAGGTGAATTTGTATACAATTCGACAAAAGGTATACCGCTTGCTTCGACTGGTACTGTTGAAGAAAAATCAACAGCGTTTCTGCAATCCATCGGATGGTATGATCCATCACTCAAGGTATCTGCCACATATAAAGATCGCAAAAAGTCAGGTGTTACCTATGTGGAAATTCATCGCAACTGGAATGTGGTAGGTGGGCCTATTCTGAATTCAATAGGATTACTCAATATACCACTCGAGCACCCACTTGCATCATTAACCATGAATCAGACTCTCCTGAGCACACCAAAGGATTCTGATATATATGGGACAACGGATAATAAAGACGGCCTTGCTCGATCAACGGATTTTAATACTATGACACTTGCGATCGATGATGCGACACAATCTCTTAAAACAATAAAATCGAATATACGCCCGATTACTTCTGGCCCTCTCGCAACTAACCTTATCAGCTATCAGCAAGCAGTTGATAATTTAATTAGTAAGAAATATTCATTCATTTTCACAACGCCTTCAGGAGGAGGATCAGCCATAGATTGGCAGAGTGTATATCCAGGTAATATAGCATCTGCCAAAGAAGCTCACGTAACCGAAAATATCCTTGCTTATCTTGAAGAAACACCTATGTCTACACAGACCGAGTTAAAGCCATATTATATTTTCAGAGGATATTCTCAACTTGATTCTGGATACCGGGTAACATTTACTGCTGCAGTACCTGCTACACCGTCAAATGTCCAGTCATCAACCAGTACATTTTCATTCATACATGACGCGTATGCTTCACAAGATGCGACCCAGAAACAGGGAACATTCGACAGCTCGGTAGACCCTACCCCGCTTCCCACCGTTGCGGATCAGCTGGCATTACCGGATTTCTCATGTAAACCGTCGAGTAGTGAACTGACCCCGGTGTATGAAAATAGTGGTGTCAAATTTGGTTGGGCACCTTATACGTATTGGAAAGGCGAGTATCGTAGCGATCACAGCGGATACTGGTATTACATACCAGAAGCAGGAACTACCGCAAGTGTTGTAAATAGCAATCTCGATTCAATAATTGCAGCTCTTGAGCAGACTACTAATGCTAAAGTACGCGAGGAGCGCTCAAAGATACAGTATGACATCAGTAAGAATCTGCCGGCTGGTCAGAAACTCGAAGCAAATGGAGTAGATACAAACACAGGGAGTGATCTTGAAAATACGCAAAAACAGGGAACATTTTATACGCAAAAAAACGTAGACCCTGTAGTACTGAGTAATGTATTCCAGACAATCAACGATTCGTTCGGTGTATGTCCCATCCGATTAACCGGATCTTCACCTACAGTATTTGTTTATGGTCCACAGGGAAAACATATTACTATCTCTCCGACACATACCTTTACCTATACTGATCCATACCTAAATACTGATAACGACTGGCATGTAACTGTGAATGGTCTGAATGGTCTGAATAGTCTTATGGTAAACGGTGGAGACAGACCATACCTCTATTACGAATACGATAAGGTATCTTTTAACAGACCGACAACCGGATGGAATGTACGTAAAGATGCATTGAAGAAGTGGGTAGCTGGAGAACTTGCAGAGAAGTTGCAGCTTACATCAGCTGAAACTGACCGCGCCTATTTCGAAATAGAACATGCATCTAGAAAGATAACATCTAACACTATATTTGTAAGCATCTTACCAGAGAATGAAGTAAATGCAAAAGTACCACTCTTTAGTTCAGAAGGAACAGTAACGAGAGTTCATTTCTATGTAGGTACAGCACATAAAAATGTTGTTACTCCTGTTGTAGATCCAATAACACGACCAGACATATTGATACTTGAATTAGGTTCTCATGCAGAATAATTCTTAGAAAATGTAAGTGTAGAGTGTGCGCGCCGAAGGCGCGCACACTCTACGATAGATATTAGCTCCATCGTGGTCGGCTGTTTTCATCGATCACGAATGGTGCCAGCACTTTTCGCTCCTGTTCATCTAATCCATTTCTGGATAGATGAGCAGTAACCAGCCAGCCATTATCCTGTTTTACGGGATATGTTCCGACACGAGGAGTGCATCCCCCGCATAGTCCATAGCCTGGGCATTGGTGATGGTACAATCAGGCTTCTTTACTGACTTTCTAGCCATCAGAATACTCCTTTTTTGCATTGATACATTACTACCGGCGTAGCAATGTTGTTTCTTATTGTAATACAGCACTGACATGAAGATTGATTTGTGTCTACACAGATACATTTTCAACAGTATATGATTTCATACCTGCAGGAGTCTGAATGATTACATTATCTCCTTTTTTATGCCCCATGAGCGCTTTACCGATAGGGGAATAGCATGATACTTTTCCCTGTACGATGTCGGATTCGTGTCCACCTACGATAAAAAAGGTACGATCGCTCGCACCATCATTTATCATGACTGTTGAGCCGATGTCGATCGTTTCCGGATTTTTTGGCTCCACGATGACAGCATTGCGTATAACATTTGATAAATACCGAATACGTGAATCCAATGTAGAAAGTTTGCGGCGTGCTGCGGTATATGCGGCATTTTCGCTCAGATCTCCCATTGCTCGTGCAGTCGATAATTCTTTGACTGCGTCAGGTCTACTTGCCTGAAGTTTTTCTAACTCTGCTTGTGAATCGGCAAGCCCTTGTTTGGTGAACCTGATACGTGGTTGTTGTTTCATGTATGTTAAATCTTATAATATATCAATACTTATCAATAATGATCGAAATATGGCACTTAATCGTCTATATATAGTATTTTTCGCTATGACATAGTATACTACTTCGGATGAATATTGTTATATCAGCGCTTATCAGTATAGGAGTATTTTCTACGATACTCTCTATTCTATCAAATTTTGACTGGCATCTGGAGGGATTACTCGACACCATTGCCGGAGCCATCATCAATATCATATGGGTATTCATGGGCGCATATATCGCAACAGCCATTTATTCAATCCGTGAACCTGATATCGACATTGTTGTAGACGATTCTTACAATACAGACAGTCACTATGCAGATGGCCAGCACTGGAAATTTTTCAGAGTAAAAGTGATTAATCGTGCCCTCCCGGTTTTTTTTAAGTATGTCACTCCATTCATTACAAGATATCCTGCTACAGGAATGAGAGCCACAATCGAATTTGTACAGCAGAAACAGATAATGAAAGGCCGATGGAGTTCTTCGATGGAACTCCCGTCATCACTCGCCGCCGATTATATTCATCTTGCAAATGTCCCGGACACCGTTACGATAGGTCCTGGTGAAGTTGAAGCACTCGATGTAATGGCAAAATATCAATATGATAGTGAAGCATATGGATGGAGTAATGAATCATTTCTTCATGCATGGAGAACACCCGGTTACAGACTCAATACAGGGGACTGGGAAGCAATAATTACGGTCGAATCAGCAAACGGAGCACGCGCAACACGATCTTTTATGCTACACATTGCACCCACTATTGAGAATACGTACGTTTCGCAGTTGCGTTAGTCGTCACCGTCGTCATTGTAACGTTCAGCTATATCTGACTTGAACTGATCAACATCGTCCTTTTCACCATAAATGGTTTCTTCATTTAACTGAACTTCCTGATCATCAGGCAGCTGACTATCAATTTCCTCATCCAGTGGAGGAGGAAGGGTTGTATCTATATCGGTTGGTTTTATTTTTTTGTCGTCCATATTAAAATTATACAGAACGAGCTTGCGTTATGTCTACAACGAAATAACGAGCGTTATCTCTCCTTTGTATTCACGTTTCATTAGATCCTCTGGTTTGCCACGGGTAATCTCTTCAAACTTCTTGGTAAGTTCACGGCAAACACATATCTGTGCATCAGGAGCATATTGATTAAATATCCCGAGCGTCTCGTATAATCGATGAGGGGAATCATAGCAGATAAATACAAGATCTTTATCTATTTCATGTAACTTCTGCATCTGCATGATCACGTTCTGCACTGCACTCGCTTTTTTAGGAAGAAACCCAATGAACATGTGATGATCTGGATCTGTGCCCGAATAAATGAGAGCGGTAGTTGCTGCGGTCACACCCGGTATAACAGTGAACTCCAGTCCTTGTTTGATGCATGTCTTCACGAGAAGCAGACCGGGATCACTCACAAGAGGCATTCCCGCTTCAGAAATGAGGCAAATCGATTTCCCTTCAATAAGTTCATCTATGACTGCAGATAATTTGTTAAATTCATTATCTTTATTATAGGAACGGATGACCAGATTTTTGGTGAATTCTATGTTAAAGCGTTCTTTGATACCCTGAAGGAGAGTCTGAGCGGAACGTGTGTCTTCAGATAATATAACATTGGCCAGTGCCAATGTTTTGGCTTGCCTGAGAGTGATATCATCAAGATTGCCGATCGGAGTACCTACTATGTATAACATACGTCATTATATAACATAAAATATATAACTTTACACCTTTAAAGTGTAAAGTAAGCTGCCAGGATAATCTATATTGCATGTTCTAGGTTCTATCGTTAGTGTTTCGTGTTATAATGGAACTCTATGAAAGCATATTTCACCGCATCTATTGCAGCGAAAGATCAGTATCTTCAACTCTATAAGAAGATCATTGATCACTTAAAGTCAAAACACATACAGGTCATCAGTGAACATATCACAGACTCGACAGAGACTAAAATCCGTATGTCTACGAAAGAAGATCGAATTGAATTTCACAATAAACTCGAAAAGTGGATTAAGTCATGTGACTTTATGATTGTCGAAGCGTCATTTCCAAGTATAAGTGTAGGGTATGAAATTTCTCTCGCCCTTCGTGTCGGGAAACCAGTGCTCATTCTGTATAGTGAAGGTGATCCACCATCATTGCTTGCCCATCACAAAGATGATAAACTAGTATGTGAAAAGTATACGGCCTCAAATGTAGGTGTTATTCTCGATGAATTCATCACATACATCCAGGGCAAGCATGATCTTCGTTTTACCTTTTTTATAACTCCTGAAATTGTTTCATTTCTTGATCATATATCAAAAGAAGACAAAATACCAAAGTCAGTCTATCTGCGTCAACTCATTGAGAAAGATATGGAAGAACGCAGCGATATATAACTTCTTACATACATTGGACCCCCAGACGCCGATCATCGCTCAGCGCCAAGGGTACGTTAGGCGATCAGAAAATAATCCTTACGCCACCCAGTTCTGAATATTCAAATTCATGGAAGTGATGAATAGATCCGATAAAGATACGATTCTTACGTATGCCAAGCTCTTTTGATACTTCTTCTACCATTGCTTCATCAAATGGACGGTCTTTGTAGGCAAGATGCAGATTGAAATGAGGAAACGCTCCGGCTTTCTGCATGGCAGGAAGAAGCTGTTTTATCTCTTCATAATACTTGTTACCATTTTCAGCACTCTGACAATTAACAAGAGTGATATCCCAACCCGTCTCATTGCGATTAATATAATCTAGGATCTGATATAAACGTGACGGATGATGTATAAATACGAGAAATTTACCATCAGCCAGATCACGGAACTTCCGCAGAAGCCAGTTATGTACACTCGGTATACCTTTGGTGGCTCTCAGTGCAAAGCGGAGAACATAATCCTGATAAATAATTGCGATTACGAGCACCATTGTGGGTATAAAGTAAAGTTCAAAGAAACGGAGATTATTTACATCGAGTCTGATATTACCGAAAATACCGAAGAATGTTGCAAGAAATGCAAGCACGACGAACACTACAGGTGCATGATATGTTCTCTTTAATTCTGTGCGTGTTTCTTTCAGGATAAGATTACCGAACGCAAACGAGCTCATAACACCCAGGAATGCGATGGTGTATACGCCTGCCAATGAAAGCAAGTCACCCTTTGTGATGATGAGTATCGAACTACAAAGCAGGAAGAATGCGATGACAATGCGTGGGAATGATCCTTTTGAATTCATCTTGGTGAAAAAAGCAGGAAGACATGCATCCGCAGACATGCGATAGATAAGACCGCTGACACCTACAAATGAAGTAAGAACAGCTCCCCAGAGAACAAGGAATGCGTCTATCACTACTAAATACTGAAACCATGTCCCACCGAGAATTTTTGCTGCATCTGCTAGAAGGAAATCCTTAGAAGCCCCAATGGCTTCAATAGGCATAGTATTTAGTGTTACAAGTGAAATCAGCGGATTAAAAATAACAACAGCAATAAGCATATTACGAAGCGTCTTTCGGAATACACCCTTCTGCTGTTCTTCAACGAAATTTGCCGAGCTTTCAAATCCTGATACTCCAAGAAGTGACGCGGAGAAAGCAAGATAAATGGTCTGAACTAACCCACCCTGACGAGTAACTATCGTCGCGGTGCTTTTAAAGTTGTCCATAAAGCTTGAGTGACCTTGGAGATAATAAATAAGTCCCATGACTAAAAATGAGGTAAGAACGACGATATGCATACCAAAAATACCTAAAGCAACTTTGGCTGAATCTTTTAGACCAGAAACAACAAGGAGCGCAAATGCGAAAAGTAATGCAATGGTTAATGGAATGACGGGTACATGAAATATGGTATTTAAATATTCAACTCCAACCTTTCCTGATAATACTGATGTAGCAACATATGAAAGAATAGTCATAACACCTGATACAGCAGCAAATGTTTTTGAGCTACCATTCAGAAGACAGTTATATGCACCTCCGTTTACCGGCAGTGCCTCAACAACCTCTATGTATACTGATTTATATAAGAAGAGAACTACCCCTATAATAATGAGAATGAGTGGAGCATAAATACCTGCATATATTGCGGCTATTCCAGACACATAGAGTGCTGAACTTAAAATGTCATTGCCAGAAATGGCAGTTGCAAAAAATTGGTTTAGTTTTGGGTGGTCGTGCTTTTCCATAAACCTATTATGTAAAGTTTTGGCCTGATATCAATACATCATGAATATGTATACACCAGTGATGGCTGTCACAAAAGTCTAATTTATAACTTTCTATGTCAATGTGAGTCACATGGACTCGACTTTACACACTAATTAAAAGGTATACTATTTAAAACACGTATTCAACTATGCTAATGTTATCATCTGTTTTGTTAAGTTACCTGTTATAATTACTGACATATGTCAATATTTCAACAACTACACAACTTGTTCGATCTTCGCATGATATTTGAAAAATTCGGTGTCTATGCGTATGCGATCATATTTTTCATCATATTTGCCGAGTCTGGACTCTTTTTCGGATTTTTCCTGCCGGGAGACAGTCTTCTGTTTACTGCAGGATTTCTGGCCTCACAGCATCTGCTGGACATTCGTATACTCGCAGTTCTTTGTTTTATAGCTGCGGTATCGGGCGATAGTGTAGGATATGCGTTTGGACGTAAGTTCGGTAGACGACTGTTTCACAGAAAAGATTCCATACTGTTTTCACAACATAATCTCCAGAGTGCTGAAGAATTCTATGAGAAGCACGGCAAGAAAACGATCGTACTTGCCCGCTTTATTCCTGTGATTCGAACATTTGCACCAATCGTAGCAGGTATAGGTGACATGCATTATCAGACTTTTATTCTCTATAACATAGCTGGAGGACTTTTGTGGGCAGTAGGAATCACTATGCTTGGATTCTTCCTAGGCCAGTTTATACCTGCTGATACGATGGATAAGTATCTGCTTATCATTATTATGATAATAGTGGCTATTTCAGTTTTACCAGCGGTTTGGCATATACTTAAAGAAGAAAATCATAGAAAAGAAATAATGAAAATGCTGAAAAAACCATTCAATAGATAACTCTTATTTATTGTTCCATTGCTTCATGGCTCCATTGTTAAAACAATGAAACAATGTGACCATGAAACCGTTTATTAATAGAATGTTCGATCTTACATCAACGTTTACCGCCACAGGTGACCAGCCACAGGCAATTGAAAAATTAAAGGCTGGGATCAATGCTGGCCTGAAAAATCAGGTCCTTCTTGGTGTAACCGGTTCAGGAAAAACATTTACCATGGCTAACATGATACGTGATCTGAACATGCCTGCACTTATCATTAGTCACAATAAAACTCTCGCAGGACAACTCTATCAGGAGTTTCGTGACTTTTTCCCTCATAACGCCGTTTCGTACTTCGTTTCCTACTACGATTATTACCAACCGGAAGCATATATTCCCACAACTGATACGTATATAGAAAAGGAAGCACAGATTAATGAAGTAATAGATAAGCTTCGACTTAAGTCTACAACAAACATTCTGACTCGTCCTGATACGATCGTTATCGCTTCTGTTTCATGTATTTACAACATCGGGTCACCAGTGGAGTACGGGAAATTCATTGCAGAAATAAAAGTAGGACAAAAAGCAGATTGGGCTGCCATAAGTCGAAGACTTGTGGAACTTCAGTACGATAGAAGTGAATTTGAGTTTCAAAGAGGTACATTTAGAGTACGTGGCAATTACATGGATATCTATCCTGCATACGAAGATACAGGTTATCGTATTTTCTCAGAGTACGATGTTGTAACCAAAATAATAGGTTTCGATCCACTCACTGGTCAGGAAACAGAAGAATCAAAGAAAGCTGGTGCAATGCCCGGAGTCGTGATCTACCCTGCAAAACACTATATGGCTGATCCTAACGTTATCAAAAGTGTGGAACAGCAGATTCGTGCGGATCTCGAAAAGGAATATAAGGCCCATAAAGATCAAGGGCATCTAGTTGAAGCAGAGCGATTACTCCGAAAAGTGAATTATGATCTTGAAATGATCAAAGAAGTAGGATATGTGAACGGTATTGAAAACTATTCTCGTTATTTTGACGGCCGTCGACCCGGTAATCCGCCATACTCGCTTCTTGATTACTTCAAAAAAGCATATGGTGATCGATTCTTAACATTTATCGATGAATCACACATGTCTGTTCCTCAGATCCGAGGCATGTATAATGGTGATCACGCCCGCAAGAAGACACTCATTCAGTTCGGATTCCGGCTAAATTCATCATACGACAACAGACCTCTCATGTTTGATGAGTTTTATAAGCTGCCACCGAACATCGTCTATGTTTCTGCGACCCCAGATGATTGGGAAACTACTATGGCCACACAAGAGGCAAAGACCAAGACCGATAGACTACAGTCGATGGACAACTACAACGGTATTGCTGAACAACTCATTCGCCCCACAGGAATAGTTGATCCGGTTATTATTGTTCGACCATCGACAAATGAGATACCTGATTTAATCGAGGAGATTGCAAAACGCGTACCAAACGGTGAAAAAGTCCTCGTGACGACACTCACTAAGAAAACGGCAGAGGATCTGACGCAGTATTTAAATGAACGGAGTATTCGCGCTTCTTACTTGCACTCAGATGTACATACCCTTGAGCGCTCGGATGTACTCGACAACTTACGCAAAAATGAATTTGATGTGCTGATTGGGGTAAATTTACTCCGCGAAGGATTGGATCTTCCTGAAGTTTCACTTGTTGCCATTCTCGACGCTGACAAGGAAGGATTTTTGCGCTCGCGTACGTCACTCATTCAGACAATGGGACGCGCAGCACGCAATATTAAAGGTGAAGTGATCATGTATGCCGATAACCGCACTAAATCAATTGACTCGGCCATTGAAGAAATCGACAGACGTCGCGAATATCAGCAGAAATATAACAAAGAACATAATATTACACCGATTTCGATTTCAAAGCCGGTGCGTAGCAGAATTGTAGAAAAAGAAGACACACTCATTACTATCGATCAGAAAACAAAAGAAGTAACTCCTCATGTCGTTGACGAAATAGACAATAAGTCACTCACACCCTTTGATCGTAAACGCCTAATTAAGAAACTTGAACGAGAAATGAAAAACCAGGCTGAACAGATGAACTTCGAATTCGCCATCCAGCTTCGCGACAAGGTTCGCGAGCTCAAAGATATGCCTCAGTAATAGCTTATAATATGATATAATTATCTTCAGTATTCGCCTGCATAGATAGGAGTTTGTTTAACTCGATCGGGGGTACTTATGGGGAGTGTATGGCCCTGGGGGTGTTGCTGCCTTGGGAGGAAGCGCGAGCGGCGTGAGTCGGGGTTAT
>CAYXCP010000029.1:0-10621 GCA_964463455.1 uncultured Gammaproteobacteria bacterium | reverse complement strand
CAGAACTATTCGAAAAAATATATAAAGCATTTGAAACTATTTCAGACTGGAATACTAAGAATATTGGAGAGTCAATGCAACAGACTGCTATTGATGCAGGTGTAAAAAACAGCCAGTTTTTTATGTTACTGCGAGTGGCAATTTCCGGCAAAAAAATATCACCACCTTTAAATGAATCAATGGAGTTACTCGGTAAGGATGTATGCTTAGCAAGAATAGAAAAGGCTCAAAGCAAATGAAATCCGCCCATTCCAAAACGAATTGAATAGCGAGTGCGTGGATTTATTACTTTCGAATACGTATTCAGATAATTATCTACCATTCTATCTATAGTGAAATTTTTTTGTACGTGTTCACGACAAGCATTTCTATCAATCATATCTACCTGATGTACCATAGCTACCATTTCTTCAAGGTCTTCTACAAGGTATCCTGATACGCCATCTGCGATTGTTTCATTGTACGCGCCATGTGCAAACGCGATCACAGGTGAGCCCGACGCCATTGCCTCAACTGCCGCGAGTCCGAATGGCTCTCTAAAAGAAACAGGAAACAGTGTGACATATGCTTTATTCATGTATTGAGTAACAGTTTGCTGATCACATTCGCCGATCCATTCTACTAATCTTTTATTTTCTTGAAGTAGCGGAAGAAATGTTTTGGTGTAGTATTCATGTTCAACCTGCTCATCTTTATATTTTCCAAGTATAAGTAGTTTTTTCTTTAATCGCTTTGCAGCAAGGATGGCTAAATGAGGCATTTTCTGTTGTGATATGCGTCCCACAAAAAGCATATAATTGTCTGCTTTCACAGGCATCGGGTATTCGTTTAAATCAAGACCGTGATAAATATTTGCTACAAAATTAAGCTCGGGAAATGTTCTCCGCTGAGCATAACTGACGCTGATATAGTTATAGTCCTTATACTTCTGCAGCCGATCAATTGCATCAAAATTAATAGCTTCATGAACAGTTGAAACAAATGGCTTCATTAGGCGAGGAAGTACGGGCAATACGCTGTCAAGGCAGTGATTGTGAATGATATCAAACTCAGACTGCATTTCTATCAATTTCTTGCCCATGCGCTTAGTGTAGATATTATTGAGTCTATGCTTTTCTTTATCGGGGATAGGTTTCGATTCGAGTTCTTCCGGAGATCCAGCTACGAGTTTCATGCCGGGACGCTTTTGACTACTTCCTGCACCAAACACAGTAACTGTGTGACCACGTTTAATATATCCATCAATTAAATGGTTAATTACTTTCTCAATTCCGCCACTTTTTGTCGGAGGAATTGACCTGACATTGCAGTTCACTAATGCTATATTCATATAGTATTCTGTAATCCTCAGAGCGATTGGCAAAATTACATATTAACGCTATATCTAATTATACACTAAAAATTGAATAATATTGTTCTGATAGTCTAAATCGAGCCACTTTACCAGATACGCGTATCTGGTTGAAAGGAGTCAATAACAGAGAAGAAATATCTTGTAGTATTTATTAGATGGATATTGTTTGATATATATGATATAATATCATCACATTGTTCGTATAGATTCTGCTGACTACATTATTTATTTATCTGCGGGTTCTATCTACAATAATTTATATTTATTCTCGTTCTATATCTTATGTATAAAAGATCATTTTCTCCTAACAGGTTCGCATCTAGTCGTTTTAGCAAACCTAGACCCCGCTTTGGCGGTGGCGGACGTCCTCGTAATGGTGGACAGTTTATTGATGAATCCAAGTTCATCCGCAAGGGTGCCACTCAGGAACAGGTCGATAGTTTTGTTCCTAAATTCAGCTTTAACGACCTCAAAATCAGCAAGATACTTAAAAATAACATTCTTAAAAAAGGCTACAGTAATCCTACCCCTATTCAGGATGCAGCCATACCTCATGTACTTGAAGGTAAAGACGTGGTAGGTATTGCAAACACGGGTACGGGTAAAACCGCAGCATTTCTTGTCCCCTTAATTGAAAAAGTATCAAAAAACAGACAGGAACAGATCCTGATAATCGGACCAACACGCGAGCTTGCACTCCAGATACGTGATGAACTCCGTTCACTTACCCAGGGAATCAATGCATATGCAGCCGTATGTACAGGTGGATCACCTATTCGTGCTCAATCTTATGAGCTCAGTCGTAATCCTCAGTTCATCATTGGTACTCCAGGTCGCTTAAAAGACATGATTGAACGTCGTCAGATTCACATGGATCGCATCAACACGATCGTACTTGATGAAGTAGATCGCATGCTTGATATGGGATTCGTACACGAAATTAAAGCACTTATCGCTATGTTGCCTCAGAAAAGACAGTCACTGTTTTTCTCAGCGACCGTTTCACCAACGATTCAACAGCTTATCAATACATTTGCCAAGGATCCTGTCATTGTGTCAGTAAAAACACGTGATACGACCGCAAATGTTGACCAGGACGTTGTTCGTGTGCAGGGTGGGGCTGTAAAGATGGAAGTACTCGAAGAACTCCTCAAGAAAGAAGATTTCAAGAAGGTGCTCATTTTTGGTAAAACAAAACATGGCGTTGAACGCTTATCAATAAGTCTATTCAAAAAAGGATTCAAAGTTGCCTCAATTCACGGAGATAAGGCACAGTCACAGCGAAATCATGCAATCCGTTTATTCAAAGAAAACGTAGTCAAGATTCTCGTTGCTACAGATGTTGCATCACGTGGTATTGATATCGATGACATTTCACATGTCATAAACTTTGACCAGCCAAACACCTACGAAGATTACATTCATAGAATTGGCCGTACAGGTCGCGGTAACAAGCGCGGTGTTGCACTGACGTTCGTCGAGCGATAAATTATCTTATAATATATTTTGTGATATAATTATATATCGGCATAATTACACATAGGAGGTGAGTCTTATGGCTGAACTGGATGACGACAAAGTCCAACTCACAGAGGCTTGGCAGACAGCTTCGCGGAATGGGCTGTATCATCTTTCGCCTCGATGCAAAGCACCTGGTAAGCCCCTCACCAGTGTAGGAAGTGTACGGGTCTTTACGACCCAGGTTTGCCCCAAATGTTGGGGTGCAAGACGAGGCGGCCAGATCACCGCCGGGCGCAAGGCTGCTGCAAAGAAAAAGCAGCAAAAATAGCTGGCGTGTTATAGCGGATATAAAAAGGGGAGGGATATGTGGCTTGTCCATACATCCTTCCCCTTATTCATTTTTAGGTATACTTTTCATATGAAGAAAGGACTTATTACTTCACTCTCGATAGGATCAGTACATCTGGCAGCAGGTGACCTCGAAACTCTCGTTCATTTTTATACGAATAGTGTGGGAATGGATGTACTTGCATGTACATCAGATACTGTTTCACTCGGATTTGAAAAGGATATACTTCTCACATTACATGATAAAAAGCACCTTCCACCCAAATTACTTCACCATACAGGTCTTTATCATTTTGCAGTCGTATTTAAAGAACGCAATGATCTTTCAAAAGTGATCCATAATATACTGAGCTCAACGCCCGAAATATTTGCAGGGTCTGCGGATCACTTAGTAAGTGAAGCATTTTATTTTACTGACCCGGAAGGAAATGGTATCGAACTCTATTTCGATAGAGATAGATCAGAGTGGCAGTGGGAAGAGGGAGAAGTCAAAATGGCATCACTGTATATTGATCCAATCGAATATCTCAAAACACATTTAAAAACAGACATAGAAAATCCCGTTGCACGCATGGGACATGTGCATTTGAAAGTGGGAGATATAGATAAAGCACATGCATTTTATGTATCTGTCCTGGGTTTTGATGTAACAGCCAGACTTCCAGGAGCACTTTTTATTTCAGTAGAAGGATATCATCATCATATCGGTCTAAACACATGGAACAGTGAAGGAGCAAAACCACGTGAGGAATCGATAGGATTACAAAAGATTGAGCTTATATTCACGAGTAAAGATGAGGTAGCTCATCTGCAGGAACGTTTATCAAAAAATAATATTCTGTTTACGATCAATGAAGGTCGTATTACGTTTAATGACCCCTGGAATAATACATTCGAAGTTACTTCTTCTTATTCTTCTTAGGTTTCTTCTTTTCTTTGTTGGATTTGGTGAATTTTTGTGCCATATAACACTATATATTATTTGTGAAGATTAACAATCAGAAATATATGATTGATTTATAATACTTTATATGGAGGAGCAAAATAGAGAATTAGGATATGATCGACTATCAAAATATATACGACGACTTGAGTTACGAGTAAGTGAACACAATGCAACTCCTGTATTCGCCGACATAGAAAGAAGGGTAGCGTTGTTTAAAGAAATGACTGCTGATGATTTTTTGAATTACTTTCAGTAGCAAATGGGCTGCTTGATACAGGGAAGGTACAACATTGGCCAGGGAAATCAGTTAACACACAGGTAGATATATGGGGTAGTGCCGTAGATTTCGTATCAGCTAAAGATGCAGAAATTGAATTTAAAAAACTATTCGAAAAGATGAAAGTGGATATTGATGCATCAAACATAGAACAATGGTCATCAAAACTATATGCAGGTATTATATTTTCTCATATGTTTGCAAATGGAAATGGAAGGCTTGGAAGAAGTGCTTATGCTTTTATGAAGACAGGAACTCTTCCTGAGAAAGATAAACTCATACGCCGTGATCCGAAGATCCAAGATATGTGTATTAGATTAAACGTACAAGCGATTGCTGATATGGTAAAGAAAGAAGGGATATCAGAAAGTGACGATATAAACGTATTATTAGAATTCTACGCAAACGAAAAGGAAGATGTTGGTATAGGCTATTTTGGAACTATAAAATATATAACTGCTAGAAGAGTACTTCAAAGAAGAGATCTGTTCCAGGAAGGACAGAAAGTTATTTTTGGTGATAAATGGCCACCAGAATTAATGGCGGAATTTGAACAGGAATACGAAAGAGTAAAAACAGAATGGTTCTGGGAAACTCAACAAGTGGTTGAAGATTATGATGAATGGATTCGTGAACAACTTGATGCGTCTCTTGCCTAGATTTACTTATCTGCTAAATTAGCGTTCGAATCCCCAGGTGTCCTTAAATGCCTGTGGCATCGGTAGGTTTTTTGCAAAGATAAAGGAAAGTATCTCTCCATGATGCATAGCTTCGTGTGAAAGCATAAATGCAAGAGCCTCTTCGAAGTTAAAATGCATACGACCAAACCAATCAAGCTGAACAGTAGAGGGGTCAAGTTCATTCAGTGTATTGAGTACTATTTCATGGGTTTCATTGAGATAGTTAATTATTTCTTCTTTTGTAGCGGTTTCATCACTTGGTTTCTGAGGTTTTCTGACAGTGGCTCCCATTTTTTCTGCGGTGATAAGTTGCATAAGGCCCAAGTCGATTATCTGACATCTTACGGGTAAACTTCGATCTGAAATCTGTTCATTTAACATTTCTTCAGGCATTTCTTTTAACAGAGCAATACTGAGAGCGCGGTACCAGGAGAAGTTTTTTTTGAATGTATTCAGATCGTTCATATGCTCTATTATATCACATACAAAATAGACTATACTACAGGTATGGATGTATATTATTCACCAGTGGACAGTCATCTCCAAACGAATGCCATCCAGTTTGCGATTGATGAAGTTGCTAAAAGAGGAGGTACCCTGAGATTCAAAGAGGGTACGTATCTCACGGGCACACTGCAGATGAGATCCCATGTCATGTTGCACCTAGAAAAAGGTGCAGTTGTTAAGGGAAGTGATAGCATAGAAGATTATCCCGTTGATAGCGGGTATACAGAGCAGGGAACAAACGGCGAGCACATGAGTTTTAGTAGACTTATTTTTTTTCATACTATTGAACATGCCGGTATATCGGGCGAAGGCACTATCGATGGTCAAGGGAAACTTATACGATCCAAAGGTCGATCAGCAAATCTTATCCGCATTCAAAACTGTAAAGATATAACCATAGAAGATGTAGAACTTCGCGATTCTGCAGCATGGAGTACACATATCCTCTATTCTGACCACATACAATTAAAACATGTCCTGATTGTAAATAATCTTTCCAACAAGAACACAGATGGCGTCGATATAGATTCCTCTAAAGACGTTCTAGTAGATGGGTGTTTTATGTATTGTGGGGATGATTGTGTTGTAGTAAAAACGACCCGTAATAGCGGTTTACTACAGCCTTCTGAACATATTAAAGTCATTAATAATATCTTCTTTACGTTGAAAGCGGCGCAGAAGATAGGTACAGAATCGTTCGCCGATATTCGAGATGTGTTATTTGAAAATAATACCGTACTATTCGCGGATCGGGCCATAGGACTTTATAACTATGATGGAGGGACTTTTAGCAATATCCGATTTCTGAATACTGAGATAGTTAAAGTACAAAAAGAGGTTGAAATCCAGACAAAAGAACGAAACGGAAAAGGGATGATTAAGGATGTGATTATCGAATAATCAGAATAAACCTTCTTTGAGTTCGCTCATAGCGAATTCCACTTCAAACGTTGTTCTATCTCCTACGTTTACAAATAAGGAAAGTGTGTCTTTCACGTTTTTATCAAGAATACCACCACATGAATATACTACGCGTCTTAATTCCGGGTGCAATTCTTTTACCAGCGGCACCCCAGCATCATCAAGAAAATCATCTGGTGTGAGTATGGGATCTTTTGCTACGACAACATCATATGTATCGTCTTTACGGGTAAGTTTTGCACGTCCTATGTTATATATATATTTTGGTACACCGTCGATTTCCTGAATGGAGATTCCATGAATAATAAGGAGTGCCTCATTTTCGGTAATCCATATCGGACTCATGGTTGTGCCAATCTTCCATTTACCCCATGATAAATCTGTCGGAAATGAAATGTCACAGACTTTTTCAGGTACCTGCGAATGTAATGAGAACACTATTATTTTATGTGAATAGACCATTGAATCGGGCCTGAATAAATAGGTCGTATTATCGACCGGCGTGATGTTCTTCCCTGGTCCGAATGTATCGATGATAAGAATAGGGGGGAGTTTCTGTTTCCATGAATTAACAGAGTCAATTTTTACGATTGCGGGAAATGGGACTGGTTCACCTTTCTTGTTCCGCAGAACAGCAGTGAGACCAATGATCAGGGTATCGTTCGGCAGTTTTAATGCGCGTGGATCTTCAAGAGTAATACCTTCGTAAATAGGAGCCCAGATTATTTTTTCCTGAATTATTTCGCCTGCATTACTTACTTCAAAAAGCTTAAGTATACCTTCATCTGGTTGTCCGAATGCGCCCGCCTGCGTCACTTCACGTCCGATAAAGCAAAGAGAACCTTCAAGAGATTGCTGCCAGACTGCAAGATTGTATCGTGCGGTGTTTACGTTCGGAAACATGTTTTTTCTCTGGATTATTTTCATATTAATTAAGTTCTCGCGTAATAAAACTGGCCATCAGGTACGAAATGAGAGATTCTGCGCCCTGGTTCAGATTAATTCGATCTACATGCAAGCCGTCATAACAACCACCAGTCAATGGATCATAGAGAGGTATACCTAATGAATTATGACCAAGGAACCAACTGAAACACTTTCGTGCTAAATTTTTGTACTCCTCATTATGGGTGCTTTTATATGCAGTATCAAGCGCAAAAATCATTGATGCGGGATCTTCAGGCTGCTGGTCATACTCACTACGTTTTTTTGTGTTTGTATACCATTGTGAATGACCTATCGGAATATACATATCTGAGGAAAACGTTTTACCAATCAGAAACTGTAGCGATTCAAGAGCTTTATCGGTATATGAAGCGTTCTGAGTCACGTTACCCGCAATAATGAGACTTTCTGAAAGAAGTGCATTATTGTATGTTAGGTTATCCTCAAACCATCTCCAGGTTTTTATCGAATTTTGAGAGAGCGACTCTACAAGTGCATCTGCGTATATATGAATATCTCGTAACATGTCATCTTTTTTCTCAGGGAGATCATCCAGAACGAGTGCGAGAGATTTAATCATCAAAGCTTTTGATCGGAGATGATTATGTTTCGTTTTATGTGAGTATGCTAACAAAAACATGCGTTTCGCTTCATCGCGCATCTGCTGAGGAAGTGCTGTGTTACTTATCACTTCACTCAAGCCTTGCATAGCGCGAGCCTGGGCATCCTGTAGGTCTTCTACTTTATTTTGTGATGTCTGTGTCTGATCATATCCGATATAGTTAATAAACGAGCCGTTCTTTCGCTGGCATGTTTTGATAAACGATAGATAGATATGTGCCAGAGGCAGGAGATCTTCTTTAGCATGATTTTTTATCATCCAGCTGCAGAAGATGAGCGCGCGCGCGTTATCATCGATCGTATATCCGTATTCTTTATCAGGCACTGACATATGAGCGAACTGAAATAATCCAAAACTATCTGTCATTCGATATAAATGTTTCAAATTGATTGGTGGCACGATATTTTTATCCAGGAGATTTACATATTTTTCTGCAACATTGCTCCAGAGCATGGGTCGCGTTGCCATATACGCATTCTGATGCATTTCTTTCAGCCGTTTTGGATTACTTAACAGATCAAGTATCGCTTTAGTAAGCGCTTCGCTATCCTGAGTCGGTACAAGTCTGCCCGTGTCCGGTGTGACAAGTTCACGCGCTTGTGGGAAGTCAGTACTTATCACGGCGCGACCAGATCCCAGAGCATACGACAAGGTACCGCTCACTGCCTGGTTAGGATTGATAGATGTTGAAATATAAATATCCGTTGCTCTCAAAAAATCAAACAGGTCTGGCAGACTTAAATACTGATCATAAAACTTAACATGTTTTTCAAGTTTGAGTTTTGTTATGAGCTGCTGAAGCATGATTCGATACGATTCGCCTTCCTGACGCATGATGACAGGGTGTGTTTCACCAAGGATAAGATACATAACTGATGGATGTTTTTTTATGACCGGAGGAAGTGCATTAATAGCATATTCAAGCCCTTTGCCTCTGCTGAGTAATCCGAATGTGGTAAGAACTGTATGTTTGCGAAGCTCGAGGTGATGTTTTGGTTCTTTTGAAACTGAAAAAGGCACAGGATGTATACCGTGGGGGATCACAAACACTTTTGAACGACTATGCGGATAGACCTTATTCACAATATCTTTTGAGTGCTGAGTAAGCACTACAATTTTATGAGCACGTTTTATTATTTGCGCTGTTACATCATGCATTTTCTGACTCGGAGATGGAAGCACCGTATGAAGAGTTACCAGCATTGGTTTCTTGCATGCATTCATAAATTCAAGCACATGTTCTCCTTCTTCGCCACCGAATATGCCATATTCGTGTTGAATGATAACCCCTGTTATATGTCGGTCTGCGTTTACGAATTTGGCAAACTGTACATATGATTTTCTATTATTCTGATCGATCTGCCATTCTACTTCTTCCGGATATTTATATGTATCAAGAGGTGTGAGGTTAAGCGCCGCTACCTTACATTTCACATCAGATCCTAAAAATAATTGGCTTGAGTGAAGTAAATCCTGAGTAAATGTTGCGATACCACATTCACGCGGAGGATATGTACTTAAGAAGACAATTGTAGAAGATTTTTGAGATACCATACCTTATTATACCTCGGCTAGACGAATATTACAAATAGAATACTAATATATCAAAATATATCAATCAAAACTTGGTAATAAACAGATAAAAAGCTATAATGCAGTATGCAAACAAAACTACTTCATCACTATACACAATATGGGATGTTTACTAACCCCGGACTATATGAAAGTTATCTGCAGTCATTACCTGATGATATTGAAGAAATCGGAAAGCTTATCCGGTGGTCACTTATCCATAGAACCACACTAGAGTGGGAAAACGGAGGTACGAATACTGATCTCAAATTCGGTGATATGAAACAGGTGCCCTGGTACAGGCAGGCTGAAGATGATAATTTAGTAACAACTGCTGCAATGCTTGCTGAACTGTTCCGCCGTGATAAACGCGGGTTCACGATGGAGATGAAGGTTGAAAACAAACTTATTCTCACTTGTCGTTTTGCCGCCATACTCATGGCATCAATTCTGAAGTCAAAGGGTATACCTGCACGTGTGCGATCGGGTTTTGCAGGATACTGGGACGGTGCAGAAGTGAGTAGTGATCATTGGATTACACAGTACTGGAATAAGAAAGAAAAAAGATGGGTCACCATCGACGTTGATGGAAGTTTTCATGAAGTTGGTTTTAATCTGTATGATATTCCTGATGGCAAATTCGATTATTCTGCAGACGCATGGATAGGTGTGCGAAACGGCACCATTGACGGGACGCATTTCTGGAATGCGGGTGGATATGAAGGATTGACAGCAATATCTCTTGAACTGTTTTACGATTATCACTGTCTCATGAATAACGAAATTATTTATCTTCACCATCCGTCCTTTATCAATGTACAGAAATTTGGTAAAACAGGTGAAAACTGGCTAAAAGAAATCGATGCTCTTGCGGCACTCATGCAAAATCCTGATGAGAATTTCGATACGCTTCAAAAGATGTGGGATGAAAAGAAAGACTTTAGAATAATGAAGGGTGGATTGTTATAATCTAAAATATGGATAAGAA
>CAYXCP010000028.1:0-10986 GCA_964463455.1 uncultured Gammaproteobacteria bacterium | reverse complement strand
CTGCCTTATTTGCTGATTTTTTTGGTGTTTGTGGTATCAGCTGCATACTGTTTTAGGGCCTTCATCGACGAGACCTGACGGATATATATAAATAGGTATACACTTATTGAGTCGGCTATTTTTTACCTCTACGGTGACGGTGCTTGTAATATTGGCTCTGAATGTGACCGGAAGAAACATAATAGTGGGATCACCTGTTATATTTGCAGCGATATTTGATCCGAGCTTATATTCCTGGATGGTGTATGCCGTGCCGCAACTGGCATCGCAACAAAGTTTGAGAAAATAAGAACCACCAGCAAACACTACTTCATACCCGCTAAATTCACTACATACGTAATTACTGGTATCACCGACCTGTGCTTTTTTTTTAGCAAGTTCAAGTACATCGATTATTCTTTTTTCTTCACTTTCCAGTTTTTTTTCTTCGGCGTAACCGTTAAAGTAAGTCATCGAAAGGCCAGCAAAAAACATCATGATAGCTACTACGACGACCGTTTCAATAAGAGTGAATCCATAAGACTTTTTCATATATTATTTTTCACCGTATGGACCGACACAGTAGTTACACACAACGGTTCCGGATACGGAACAGTTTCCACACGACCCCGTCCCTCCACCTTCAAGATATGCTCCGACGGTATAATCGGTAGCACTGATCTTGGTGTAATAATAAGTCAGCGTAGATGCTTTAGGATCTGAGGGCACTTTCTGCATATAGGTGGTTGTCGATGTACACCCACCTGGATCGCATACTGATCCACCTGAAGTCACTGCATCGGGGTATGTATCGTTGTTACTGCGATATAATTCAACTGCGCCACGTATCGTTTCAATATCTGTTTTGCGTTTCGCATCGCGTGACTGCTTGGTGAACTGGGCATAGGTGACTAATCCCACAGATGCGAGCAGACTGATGATAGTTGCTACTACTACTATTTCGATAAGGGTAAATCCTTTTTTATTCATTCATTATTGTTGATTATTAACACAGAACGGGTTTGTTTCTGTTTCGAGTGTTGCGCATATGTTATATGATGTCGCGGTACAGCCTGCGCAAGGATAGGGTGTGATTGTTTTGGGATCGACCGGTATGGTAGGCATGATAGCGGTAGTTGGATTTGGACAGATCACAGGTGCAACTGCACCACTTACCGGTGTTGGATAGGAAAATCCACAGATAGAGTAGTATTGTTCCAATGAAGATTGGATCTCCTTGACATCTCCTTTTCGCCTTGCATCACGCGATTTACGCTGTGCGGTCGAATATGATAATGATCCAAGTCCGAGGAGGATGGCAATGATACCGATAACTACCATCAACTCGAGAAGGGTAAATCCATCTTTTCTTAATTTCATTATGGTTCAGTTAATGTGTAATGTTTATTGCTTGAACAGACATATGTACTATCGCATGAACCGGCTACGCCGTCTGTGTCTGCGATGTTTTCGAGGCATGTACATAAGGTATAAAGCAGGGGATCGCTACCACGCTGGTAAAAATACTTATTCGTAGGAGTCCTGTTAGGGTCAAGTGGCATCTGTTTCATATAAATATTACCCGTACATGAACCACCTGAAGACCAGCACGCGTTTGTAGAGATAAAGGTGTCATCAAGCGGGTAAGCTGGTGCCGGCTGATCATTTTTATATAGTTCAAGTGCATTCTGAATCTGTTTTAAATCGCTTTTGCGTTGTGTATCACGTGCACGTTCACGGGCTGCCATGAAGTTAGGCACAAGTAATGAAGCGAGTCCGCCTATGATGGCTATCACAACAAGGAGTTCGATCAGTGTAAAACCAGGACTATTCTTTTTCATAAAAATTGTATAAATGACTTTACGGACTTTCGACTATCTTCTGTTACATATTAGTAGAAACTCACGGATGAAGTCAAGAGATCACTCTATTCCTGCCTGATAGGATATGGAGGAGGAAAGAATCGAGTGCAAGTTGGGGATTGAGATTATTAGAAATAAGCAGATCTTTTTTTAGAAGTCCATACTTAATATATGAAACGAATGAGCTTTGTGTTGCCATTTCTTTTTTCATAAGAATAATAAGTTCATCAAATAGTATCACGGCCTGTTCTTTAGTTACACCGGTTACTAGGGGAGATTCAAATAGGCTAAATGATCCTTCTCGCAAGTCTGTTTCCCATAGTTTTATAACTTCTTCGCGTATCATATAGTCGCTATTATGCGTATCGAGATCTATAAGCTCGACTCGTGAATGTATGGTTGGCAGTACACGCTCTTTATTATGTGTAAGCATCATAAATATATTTTTTTCCTGCATTTCTTCTAGCGTCTTGAGTAATGCATTTTGAGCTTCGGCACTGGCTGTCTCAAATCCATACAAGATGAACAGTTTCATAGAACCCGAACTCGTAATGGTCTCTTTTTTCATTGCACGAATCTGTTCAATACCGAGTTCTGTTTTTTCTGCTCGTATATGATAGATATAGTTATTATTAATTGAATGCTTTTCAATGAAACTATCGATATATTGTTGCAGTGAGCTATCTGACTGAGAGTAAATTAATTTCGGAAGCATATATATTGCATTTTATCAAAAAGATATCTATATTAAAACTATGTTGATTCCACCGAAAAAATTCCTTGAAGTACTGGTGAAAGATGGCGTGATTGACGAAACGACAGCTTCAAAATACGAAATCGAGTCTATCCAGATGAGTCTTCCTGTTGAGGAATTCTTATTGCAACAGACAAATATAAAGAAGGAAATTATTCTTAAAACAAAAGCAGATTTTCTGAATGTTCCTTTTATTGATATCGCGACTGCTGCTATCGATCCGCAAGCATTAAGTCTTATACCTGAATCAGTTGCTCGTCGGTATAGTGTTGCTCCCTATTCGTATGATCCAAAAAATGAGCTGGTGTCGCTTGCAACGGCTGATCCGCTTAATATTGGCCTGTCGGACTTTCTTGAAAAGAAGACGAACAAGAAAATACAGCTTGCACTCGCCGATGAAGAAGATATTATGAAGGCGATTAACCTCTCCTATTCACAAGGTCTTTCGCCTGAAGTAAAAGAAGCACTGAAGGAAGTTACTCCGACTAACAGAGAACAGAACGCAAATGCATCGAGCACAACTATACGAGAAGCGCCAATGGCGAAGATCGTGAACACCATTCTGGAATTTGCGGTAAAAAGTCGCGCATCTGATATTCACATCGAACCACAGGAAATAAAAACACGTGTTCGCTACCGCATTGATGGTATTCTGCAAGAAAAACTTGCGCTCCCCAAAGGCATACACGACTCACTGGTATCGAGAATTAAAATTCTTTCAGAGATGAAAATCGATGAGAAGCGTATCCCACAGGATGGACGTTTCGGTTTTAAACTGGGAGTCGAAGAAGTTGACTTGCGCGTAAACACATTACCTACGGTAAACGGCGAAAAGATCGTTATGCGTCTTCTTAAAAAAACGGGAGGACTGCCTACTCTTACAGAGCTTGGTCTACGCGGAACACAGTTTAAAGATCTTGAAGAATCGATATCAAAACCATATGGCATTATCCTCGTAACAGGCCCGACGGGATCGGGTAAAACGACAACACTGTATTCAATTCTGACAAGGCTGAATAAGCCGAGTGTAAATATCGTAACACTTGAAGACCCGGTCGAATACCAGATTTCGGGAATCAATCAGGTTCAGATTAATCCACAGGCAGGACTCACATTTGCTACCGGTCTCCGATCGTTTCTGCGACAGGACCCTAATATTATTCTGGTCGGAGAAATCCGCGATAAAGAAACGACACAGCTGGCAATACAGGCAGCACTTACCGGACATCTGGTATTTTCAACACTTCATACAAATGATGCAGCAACAGCTATACCACGTCTTATCGACCTGGGTGGAGAACCATTCCTTATCGCTTCTGTTCTGAACGCATCGATTGCACAGCGTATCGTAAGACGTATCTGTCCTTATTGTATAGAGCAGTATGAGCCACCTGAAGAAATCAGGAATCAGATAAAAGAGGTGCTTGGTGATTTATTGCCAAAACAATATAAAGATGGTCAGAAAATTATACTGTCACGAGGAAAAGGATGTAATGAATGTAACCTTTCGGGGTACCTCGGACGAATAGCCATTTTCGAATTACTCAAAATTACATCTGCAATCAATAAAATGATTGTCCAGGAAGCATCTGCAAAGGATGTAGAAAATCTGGCACGAAAAGATGGTAATCTTATTATTATGAAACAAGATGGGTATCTTAAAGCCTTAGAAGGTATGACTACGATACAAGAAGTCTTGAGAGTTGCAGAAGTCTAATATGCTCGACATAAATACATTATTTAAATTAACGATTGAAAGACAGGCATCGGACCTACATATCGCACCAGATTACTATCCAACGTTACGTGTTAATGGAGAACTGTTTCCGCTTAAAATTACTGAACTTGTTACGACGGAGAATGCAGAGACAATGCTCTATTCTATTTTAACGCCTGAGCAGAAAACCAATCTTATCGCAAATAAAGAGATTGATTTCGGATTTGAATTTTCCGGCTATAGATTTAGAGGAAATATCTATTACACCAAAAATAAACTTGCTGCGGTATTCCGACTTATTGCAGCAAATATTAAAACGATCGAAGATCTGATGCTTCCGCCGATATTTCACCACCTCACACAGATTAATCACGGTCTTGTACTCATAACCGGGCCAACAGGAGAAGGTAAATCTACAACGCTTGCATCAATGATCAATGAGATTAATGTAAATCAGGCTAAAAATATAATCACTATCGAAGACCCGATAGAATATGTTTACCCGCAGGCAAGATCAATCATTTCACAGAGAGAGCTTCATTTAGATACTCATTCATGGACTGTAGCGCTTAGATCTGTGCTTCGTGAAGATCCTGATGTTGTGCTGGTTGGAGAAATGCGTGATTACGATACTATTCAGGCTGTGCTTACTATCGCAGAAACAGGCCATTTAGTCTTTTCAACCTTACATACGAGTACTACGCCGGAAGCTATTAACCGTATTATCGATGTATTCCCTGCACATCAGCAGAACCAGGTGAGAAGTCAACTTTCGTCAGTTCTGCAGGCGGTAGTCTCTCAACGTCTCATCCCTGATGCTGCTAAGAAAACGCGCGTACCTGCTCTTGAGATACTATTAAATAATTCCGCTGTAGGCTCGATCATCCGTGATGGAAAAGTATTCTTACTCGACAACGTTCTTGAAACCGAAGAAAAAAGTGACATGATCCTGTTTGAAAAATATCTTACAAAATTATATCAGCGAGGAGTGATAACGAAAGAAACTGCCTATCAGTATGCAATACGAGAGGCCGTTATAAAAAAGTTCATGCCATAAGGCTATGATGTACCAATATAAAGCGTTAAAAAAAGATAAGATAATATCAGGTAAACTCGAAGCATCGAGTCCAGAGGATGCAGTACTTTATCTTAAAAATAACAACTACTTTCCCATTGAAGTAAAGCGCATGGATTCAGGAAACATAGCTGTGTTCGATAGTATATTTAATAGAGTCCAGTTTACCGATATCGTTGACCTTACGAGACAGCTTTCAATTATGTTGAATGCAGGTCTTACTCTTATAGACTGCTTTGAAATCATGAAGAAACAGACTACAAAAATTTCGCTTTTACGTGTCATTGAAGATCTCGATAGAGAAGTTAGAGGAGGAAAAAGCTTTTCTGAGAGTCTCAAGAAATATCCACAACATTTTTCAAATTTGTACATTGCATTAGTTAAATCGGGAGAAGCTTCCGGAAAACTAAGCGATATTTTACTTAAGCTTGCGGAAAACCTCGAAAAGCAAAGAGAGTTCCAAGGTAAAATAAAGGGCGCCCTTATATACCCAGTAATAGTCATCATCGGCATGATTTCAGTTATGTTTATCATGATTACATTTGTGGTACCTAAATTATTGGGTCTGTACAAGGACTTTAATATAGATTTACCACTCAGCACAAAAGTACTCATTGTTGTTTCATCATTCACATCGCAATTTTGGCCCTTTATTATTGCAGGAGTTTTTTTTGGCGTTTCTTTTTTACGAAAATATCTACAGACAAAACAAGGGAAACATCTATATGATTCGACGCTTCTGAAAATACCGGTGTTGAGTAATGTTGTTCGTATGTCAGTGCTTGTGGACTCTACTCGTACGCTATCGATTCTTATTGGTTCGGGTGTTTCCATACTTGATGGATTGGATATTATTATTGAAACATCAAGTAATGCTATATTTCAGTTAGCGTTTAAAAGTATTTATAAGCAGGTAGAAAAAGGCGTATCACTTGGTCAGGCGATGACTAATGAAGGAGTATTTCCACCTATCCTGGTACAAATGACAACAGTAGGTGAACAGACAGGTCATCTCGATGATACACTCGCGCGTATATCACATTATTTTGAAATGGAATCTGAACTGGCTGTAAAGGCTATGACTACTTTAATAGAACCTGCAATTCTCGTATTTCTCGGTGTCGGAGTCGGGTTCCTGGTTATGTCTGTCATCACACCAATTTATAATTTGACCTCATCTTTTAAGTAATAATAATCAATGTAATGTTTGCTCTTGACAACTTTAAAAATTCTATTGTATGATGATCTTAATTATGAAAAACAATAACAAAGCCTTTACGCTTATAGAACTATTAATAGTAATTGCTCTTCTTGGAGCCCTTGCAGTAGGATTACTTGCTGCTCTCGATCCATTTGAACAGCTCAAGAAAGGAACTGATACCGGAGTCAGAAACACCGTATCGGAAATTCAGCAGGGAGCTATTCGTTTTTACGCGATCAAAAATCATATGCCATGGTGTGACCCAGCAGATCCAACCACATGCGGAGATCTCACCACACCTGTTAAGGTATCTCAGGTAGATGCACCTATTACAACGGCATATTTTTCACCTATACAGCAAATAATTGATGCCGGAGAACTAAAAACTGACTTTAAAGCACTTGCAGGTGGACAGTTAGACAAAGTATGGATTTCAGGTGCAGTAGATCCAACACCAAAAGTAGTTGTATGTTATCAGCCTATATCTAAATCATTTCAGGCAGACAATAATACGAAATATCTGATCAATGTTGGTAACGGTTCTATGGATGGTACAGAAGTAACCGATGGATCGTGTAAATCACAGGGTGGAATTGCTGACTGTGGTTGGTGTGTACAATAATCACATGATATGAACCCAAGGTCAAAGAATGGTTTTACTTTTATAGAACTAATGCTCGTGATAATAATCATGGGCATTTTGGCCGCATTGATATCAGGAAACTTTATCACTTCATTAAAAAAGGGACGAGATTCACGACGCAAAACAGACCTTAGTCATATTGCGAGTGCCCTTGAGCTTTATTATTCTGACAAACAAGCATATCCAACGCCACCACTTCCTTATACATACCAGCTATGCGAAACCAATCCATGCGGTGCAAGTCGCGTATATATGGAAAAAGTACCCGCCGATCAGAATGGAGGATCTAATTATGATTATGAATCAGATGGAACCTACTATAAAATATATTCGTGTCTCGAGAACGATCTAGATCAAGGTCCTGGAGTTGACCAGGCTGGTTATGTGGGTACTGATTGCGGTGCCTGCGGACTCTGCAAATATAAACTGACAAGTTCTAACACTCAGTAATCTTTCGTCAAAGTGTATTTATTTCCTTTACCACTTCTTGATCATTCGGATTAATATTATTCAGTATGTAGTTAAAGGTATCTCGGGCCTGATCTTTATGATTAAACTTCTTCAATAGCTGTCCTTTTAGCATATATGAGTCTCGATAATCTGGTTTAAGATCGATTGCTTTACTAATAGAGTCGAGAGATAATTTTTCGTACTTGTTTTTATCATCTAGGGTTTTTGCGTCTTCCTGAAGTATTGAATAGAATGTTGACGCACTATATGGCAGCTTTGGATCAGTGGGTGCTATCGCGTTCGCTTTATCCATTGCACGTATGCCATCAACTATATATGCATTATCTAGGAAAATCTGATAAAACAAATAGTCATTTTTGATTTTAGTTTTCCAGTAAAGTATATTTTTTGGCGATTGCTGCAGTGAAGTGTCATTATAATATTGTGCAAGACCAACGAGTCTTTTAGCTACATCTGCTTCCTTTTGATAGGCTGCAAGATAGGCTAAGTTAGACAATATATAAGATAACTTATCCTGATATACGTGATCAGAGTGCAGGTTGAGTGCATCTTGCAGAAGCGTTGCTGCTGTCTGGTAATCACCGGAATGGCTATATCTATCAGCCGATGCATATTTCAGATCTGCTTCATAATAACGCGCAATGGAAAATAACATATAAAGACCGGCACTCAAAATAACGACTCCGGCGATTGTATTTTTAGGCTTAAGTGCTGTCTCAAAAACATGCGTAGCTATATTTTCTTCAGGTTGATACATCATTACTATAAGAAAAGCCGGAGTTAGATAAAAGAAGACGCTTACCGTTGAGGTCGAAAATCCAAAGAAATTTGTTATCAGAATTGATACATAGGATAATAGTAAGCACATACCGATGTTTATATTCTTCGTTTTCTTCATATATATAATTGCTAAGACAACCGTCATTGCAATACTAAGAAGATAAGTGAGCAAACCTACATATCCTGTGGTTGCAAGATAATTTAGATATTCGTTATGAGCTTTATTGTAGAGAAAATCCCATTCTGATGTTTGATTATGCGCAATCGGACGAACGAAGTAATATGAATAGGCAAAGGTTTCGAGACCAGTGCCAAATAACGGATACATGCTTCCAAGCTTCCATGCGCCCTCCCAAACAATTTTACGAATATTAAGAGAATCAGTAATTTGTGATGGCGTTACAGGTGTACTTGGAAGAGGTGTAAGTTTCGTAATTTTCTGTTGCTTGAACGACGGTAATGTTAGATATTTATCGATAGAAACTACGCCCGTTTTGAAAATAAAAAGTGGAATGATAAATAAGAGTGCAGTTACAACGCCTGTATAAATTACTTTCTTCGATAACAGGTTACGATCAAATAAAAATACGGCAATAGGATAGATAATAAGCCCTACTAATATACTTGCCAGTGCGGAGCGTGACTTTGTAAAAAGCACACATATATAGTTCAGGAGCATGTATGTAATGTAAATATAGGCAATGGTACGATCGTGCTTATGTTTGTTTTTTGATGTAAGGTACTCAATAGCAATGTACATGCCAATAAAAAAATTAATTGCAAGATATGCTCCTAACCAGTTCGGCTGGCCAAGCGTCGAGAACATGCGTTCGGCTGGGCGGAACTGATCTGTCCAGCAATTATTGTTAAGCTGGCCCATAAATGCATAACACGATAAATCATATCCAAATTTACCAGGAAGACCCCATAGCATGACGATAACTGAAGTAAAGAGAGATATATTTAGGTATTTACTGAGAGATTTTCTGTCAAAGTACTGGATAAATCCATAAAATAAAATGATGTAAGATATAATAGAGTAGAGGCCACCATTAAAACGACCATAATATCCAAAAAGAGATGTGTGTGGGTCGATTGAGAATATTGTTGAGATTATTTCAGATGCAAGAAAAAGTGTAAGAGCGACTGTCATCCATTTCTGGTGATAGAGTCTTTTATTATATATAATAGTATCAGCGGCTAAAGCGAGGCCTACAAGTGTAGCAATAACATAAATCAACATTACTTTGTTAAACTCAAAAAGCTCACTTGTTGAAGAGCTCATGACAAGAGGTACAAAGATAATAAGTATAAGGTAGAGGTAACGAACTATTTTTTGAATCATAATATATTAAGTACTATATGTCTAATTTTATCCAAAATATAAAAAAAATCCACCTGCCTTTTTTTTCATCAATGCGAACTTACTTTGACCTAGGAACTTCAAATACGCGTATAGCTATACAGAACAAAGGAATTGTTCTCAGAGAACCTACCTATTTAGGGTACAATTCTCGAACAAAGGAATATATATTTATAGGTAATGAAGCAAAAGTGATAGTTGGAAAGACTCCCAACTTCATTAAAATCATGAGGCCAGTTATAAATGGCATACTATCCGATTTTGATGCCGAGGTTGCTTTAACAAGCTATTTTGTACAAAAAGCAATTTATCCTTATTTCGCACAGAATAGATTATTAAAGCCTACTGTCACCGGTTTAGCCTCGGTACCTTCTATCGCTACGGAAATCGAACAAAAAGCAGTAGAAGAGGCTTTAAACAAAGCTGGCTGTTCAAAAATATACCTCATTGAGAAACCACTGGCAACCGCTGCAGGCTGCGGCTTTGATATTTTCTCTCATCATCCATACTTTATTATTGATATGGGTGCAGGACTTATCGAACTCAGTATTATCAGCGGTGGGGGAATTATAGCTCAAAGAACTCTAAAAAACGCAGGCGAACATATGAATAAGCTTATAAGTAACTACATGTACTTAAAGCACGGCATTATGCTGGGTGAAAAAACAGGTGAGGACTTAAAGATTGAGTTACTTAATTTCGCGAATGAGGAGAAAACAATGACTGTGAGAGGAAAATCACTTGAAACAGGACTTCCTAAATCAGTGAGAATAAAGACCTCTGATATTAAGGAAGCTTTGCTTACGACCTTTAATCAAATAATAGACTCTGCCAAGGAGTTAATTGAAATTTCACCGCCGGAAATTGCAGACGATATATTTGATACAGGCATTACTCTCTGCGGACATGTTGCTGGGATACCTGGTCTGGACCAGTATTTTGCCCAGGAGCTTAAAATAGAAGTGTTTAAAGCAGAACATTGGGCCGATGCAACGATCTATGGCCTCATTAGACTTGATAAAAATCCTGATAATTTATTTAAGCTATTTGGATATAAATAAACTACACAATATACAGATATAATTGTGGTGTCAAACCGAAATGAAAATGTCATACATCAGAATACATCGAAATAGATCAT
>CAYXCP010000027.1:0-11017 GCA_964463455.1 uncultured Gammaproteobacteria bacterium | reverse complement strand
AAACTATAATTGATCCAATTTCACGCTCCTTGATCGTCGCATCAATTACTTTTTTATAATCAAAAGCGCTCGCATCACCGAGCACATCAATGGGGTTGTGAAGACTTACTTTAGATGTAGGTCCAAATGACGAAACTAATTTTGCTTTTGTTTCCTCTGAAATAGTAGCAAGTTTCAGTGAATGATGAACCAAGTCATCCGCAAGAAGTACACCTACACCTCCGGCATTTGACAATACGAGTACATGCTCAGATTCAGGAAGCCTGCCCCGAGAGTAGAGCGTGAGTAGAGTCAGAAATTCTGTGTAGTTTTCTGCGCGAATTGCCCCATCCTGTTTGAATACGGCACTGTATACATCATCATTTCCAACCATGCCGCCTGTATGTGATGCTGCTGCCTGCGATCCTTCAGTCGTAGAGCCGGATTTGAGAATGATAACTGGTTTCTTTGCGGTTACTTTCTGGAGTATTTCCCGAAAACGGGCACCATTTTTAACATCTTCTAGATACATCCCTATAACTTTTGTTTCTTCTGAATTACCGAGATGTTCCAGGACATCTGATTCGTCTACGACCGCTTTGTTTCCAATACTCACAAAATGAGAAAAACCTATTGAACGATGAGAAGCAAAGTAGTCTACCAGAATACTTCCTATGGCGCCTGACTGAGAAACAAAACCAATGTTACCTTTTGGGCTCGTATGTTTCAGGAAAGTGACGTTTACATTGATTGCAGTATTTATATAACCTATGCAGTTTGGACCAAGAATAGCCATATCATTGGCATGTGCTTTTTCCATTTCAGCGCCTTCTGCATTCGTTTCCTTAAAACCGGCTGCAAAGAGCACTACCTGTTTTATATGCAGATCTGCCAGTGTATCAAGAAGGGAAAGCGCAATAGGGCCGGGGACTGCAAGGACAGCAAGATCAATGGTTTTTTTTATATCTTTAATATCAGTAAAAACTGTATGTCCTAAAATAGTACCACCTTTTGGATTCACAAAATATATATCACCTTTAAACCCCTGTTCAAGAAGATTGTTTGCCACAAGATATCCGACTTTCTGAGGTTCGTGTGATACGCCGATAATTGCTATTGATGAAGGATTAAATAAACCGGCAATATTCATAATTACTGATTATACATATCTTTAGCTGCAATGACTATTGTAGTTATAGATATATATCGTCAGGCGCGTCTACGCGCCTGACGACAGAGTTCAGTTCAGTTATCGACGTGCGATAGGGAGGAATAACCTGCTGCAGTGCAGGTGCAACGGCGAGCTGGTTATGTTTACCTCTCCCACACTACCTCGTAAAAAATAATCTCCTTCCTTATCACACTTATCCCATGCCCCTAGGTATTGATTTTCCTGATAGGGCGTGATCTTGAGCGTCGTGACAGCGAGAAGTTTTTCGGCAGCTCCCTCCATTCGGTATATGCCAACGGTAATTTCCGAAGGCAACGTGGCCGTATCGATGTTTTCGGTCACCACGATCGCGAGATCGTGGAGAACGAAACCCGTAGCTTTTCCAACTACAGGTGGTGGCGGATTCGCGCAGTCGGCACCGTTGACGCCGACACTGATCTGCACGCCGAACTCCGTTTCCTTGAGCACACAGACCGTCGCGAACGAAAACGTGAATTTCGCTCCTACGTTCCATACCAGGCCATCTTTCGGAACTATCAGATGGTCTGGTTCAGGCCGGCCAAATTCGTTCCGTTCGTGTAGAACAACACCCTTAGCGACCGGCAGCCTGTGATTAGGGTCATATTTGTTATCGCGGTATTCGGCGGTCAGGCCAAATTTGCCTCCATATTTCATCTCGTCTATATTCACTCCGTAGACGTATTCGGAGGGCAAATCTGCAGCCGGCCGATACAAGGACGCGAGAAACACAGTGGTCACTGTCTGCTTGTCGGTGCTGATCGTTGTGAAGCGATTAGCATCGAGTGCGTTGAGCTTAATTAGGTGCTCATAGATTGTACCTTCCGGCAGGCATCCCCATTTCGGATCGGTTGCCTTAGAACAATCTGTCCACAGATCCGACATAAGATCGAATCTGTTGGTGTATGTTCCACCGTCCGAGCCCGCACTGTGCGGAAGTCCCAGACTATGCCCGAGCTCATGCGCAAGGCCTGCCAGGATCCATGACCACGGTGGCATCCATGTCGCGCTGAACGACTTGGTGACTCCGTTAATTGTAACAGTAACTCCACCTCCCCATGCACAGCAGCCGATGTCTTGGGCAAAGAAGAAGTTGATCCCGTCATACCCTGTAGGATCGCCAATTTTATTAGCTGCCGCCTGCGAACAATCGTTTGAAAGCGCCTGGAAATTCGGCACCCACCACCCCGACTTAGGATCAAGTGTGAGGTATGTGCTGATCGCTTTGGACGCAAAAACCCACTCCGTCGTAACAGCTTCGAATGTCACGCCGGCCGTTTGATACCAAAAATCGCTCTCTTTCAGCATGAGCGACTGATACCTTGATGGGGGATAAGGGAACTTCTTGGTTCCCGGCGATGCGCAGAGAATATTGAGATAGCGACGCGGTCGTGATTGCAAATCACCTGACTGTACCGAAATCTGCGATTGCACTGAAACGACGTTCTGAACGGTTGCGGACTGGTCTTGAACAACACTTGCCTCCAGCTTTACCTTAACTCCACTCTCATAGCCCAATTGGGCTTTCTGAGTGTCGTTCAGTACTAGTTGATACATGTTGCCATCCCTGCTGGAGACTGTGTACACCTCAAGCCCGCTACTAGTTCGCTCTGGTTCACCCCATTCAATCTGGAGTGTACCTTCGATGATAGTAGGGCCTGCAGCATACGCTCCTATGGGAAGCAGAGAGAGAATTGCCAGCGCGAGCAGTATGAGCGATAGTCGGCGTCCTGATGTCATTCCTGCCTCCTTATGAAGCGTCAAATCAACCGTCAAACAGCATTAGCTTGACTTGTCGACTTGAAGCTCCAAAATGATAACTGAACTGATTGTTAAAGTACAAAAAAAGCCATAGAAAGAGCGGCAAAAAGCTCATTTATGGCACAATACAGAACCTGTAGTATATCAGAAATAGAGAGGCTTAACAACCCTTACTTCTTTTCGAAATAGAGTGTTACGACAGAAGAAACTGTCTGACTGCCAGGTTCTATTGCGGTTCCACCGCCACCTCCTGCAGGACGGGCAGACATAGCAACATCTTTGTAGACAGGATACACTCCTGTATCAGGGCTACTTTCAACGATATTTACTATTTTGCCAAGTTTTATTCCGAGGTCGGCAGCCATTTTATTAGCTTGCTGTTTTGCATTTGCAATTGCTTTTGTTCGTGCTTCTTCTCGATATTTGGCAGGATCTCCGATCTCAAATCGCGTACCTTGGACCTGATTTGCGCCAGCTGCAAGTGCAAGCTCTATAACTTTGGAAACATTTTCAGTCTTTACAACTTTTACGGTAATTGTTACATTGCCGTTATATCCATTAATTGAATTCGTACTTCCTGAATAGACATAATTCGGATAGATAGAATAATTTGATGTTTTGATATCTTCCTTTTTTATTCCAAGTTGTTTGAGACTATCAATTATTTTGTTATTTGTTTCACTAATTGTCTTTTGTGCATCAGCCACCTGTCTTGCTTCATTAACAGTAACTCCAAGATCAACATATGCATTATCAGGCACAACATCAATCTTTCCTTCACCTACCACTGAAAGCTCACTACTTCTGTTTGTAGTAACGATCTGAACAGGATAGTAAATGTCGAATGATTTAATAACGAGGAGGCCGAGAATGATTATGATGGTAGCTGTTAGTAAGGTTGATAGATGTTTCATAGATTCATTATTTCAAATATGGAAGGGATTTGTCAATATGTAAGGGCTCTGTCATGCCGAACTCGCCTGCCTGCCGGCAGGCAGGTTTCAGCATCTCACTCTATTTTAAATAAGGGATCCTGAAACAAGTTCAGGATGACATTAGGTATAAAGTTTTACTTGATCCTCTTGTATATTCTTACCACAGGATGATCAAATACCGTCCATGTTTCCTCGGCATCCTCATCGGGCGAAGAATAAACCGTTATGCCACCAATATTTATTTCAGGAAATGAGGTAAACCGTGCAACTTCGCGGAAAGGCAGATTATCTTTGAACAGATTGTAATAATACTCGTTTAGCGTCGGATACATGCGCTGCAAGGTAGCACATCTTTTGGCGTCAGGTGTCACAAATGGATATACATCGCGTTCACATGTATGGTTATAAAAAACTCTTCGAGAAGGCACAAATATATAATCTGCCAGTTTCAAATCTTGTTCAAACTGCGTCTTAAGTAAGGGATCATTTTCGATATCATATGAATTAAAAGATATATAGTTATAGCGCATGTCCGGTGGATATACGCCGGGGGGTGAAATCGGCAGATCTATCACATTTGCGGTTTCTGAAAGAATTGTAGACCTTTCAGGAATATGTTTATATATCCAGTCCGATGCCGTGTAGTGAACAAGTGGATTACTATAAATCGATACATATGCTACACCAGGTACTATCATCGCTAAAATAAGAACCGCAGTTATGCTGAGCGTGACAATACGCAACTCTTTAAAATAAAGTACTAATGTATTGAGTCGCTCAACCACAGCAATACATGTGATTGTGGCAAGGATGCTCAAAAGAGGGTATACGGGCGCCAGGAAGCGTGTCCACTTCGTGTACATGAAAGCATTAGGCAGGAACACGATGATAAACGCAATTCGTAACATATTTATGTGTTTAGTGCGGGGAAGAAAAAACAATCCAGCAACTGAAAGTATAAATACGGACCATGATAGTGCATAGGGGAGAACGTGATCGATTTGATACATCACGGGAGTCGTCATAAAAAACTGCCGTGTATAGAACACCAGTGCGCGCCCAAGTCCGACATCAGACTCATAATGCATAGACCCAAGAAAATCTACAAATGCGAGTAAATTATAGGGAGAAAACAGGAATCCAAGATACCCTACAACTATCGAAAAGCGGAGCGTTGTAAAGAAAAATTCTTTAAGCTTCACATTAGTTTCATAAGGCTTAATTGAGATGAAATATACGTAAATAGGCAGGAGAACATAGAGAAATGCAGAAATTTTTGTAGCAATTGAGATACCTGTGATGAGTGCTGCATACATATAGTATTTCTTAAGTGTCATGTCACGGATGTATACCCGTAACGATATGGCAATAAGCAGCGTATACAGAAGCATAAGAAGTGATTCTGTCGTGCCAAAATGAGCAAACTGAATGGCAACAGGCATAAAGATCGCAATAAGTGAAGCCAAAATGGAATATCCCATTCTTTTCTTTAGCGAACTATGAGTAAACTGTACTTTCATCAGAATCCATACTATGTAGACAGAACACATTGCCGTAAGGCATGATGAAAGAGCAGATATAGCGCGAAGAGCAATTGTGGCCTCTTCGTATGTTATCGCGGGTGGAAGATGATACACCATTTTTGAGATTGTGATTATGACATATGACAGATATAAGGTAAATTGACCGTATGCATAGAAATCTGGTTTGAAATAATTCACAGGCGATAATTTCATAATAGCCCATGCAATATTGCGCTCATCGGGATGAAATGGATAGGGTAATCCCCAGCCTAGATTTACAAATCGCGTATATATAAGTAAAATAGTAAGAAGAAGGAAAGAGGGAATGAGTATCCAGTATCGTCGAATCAAAGTAGTCATTGAATTATTGTATACGTCCAGGGCACACCTTTCCACTTGATTTTTGGGGCCTTTCCCATTATTATATAGTCAATTTATATAGTTTATCTATTATCTAATTTATGAGCATGTACGAACTTACGTTCCTTCTGAATGACGAAGCGGAACTTGAAACATTAAAAAAATACGTTGCAGGTGCCAATGGCAAGATAACGGAAGAGAAAAATCTTGGTAAGAAAGACTTAACATACGAGATAAAGAAGCAAAAATCAGCCAATTATTATACCTGGAAGGTAGAAATGGATGAAAAAGATGTTGCTGACTTTAAAAAGAAATTAAATTATAACGATAACCTTCTTCGTTATTTGTTTCTGAAACCGTAACATATGGCAAGCCGTTCATTAAATAGAGTCATTCTTATCGGAAATTTAACTCGTGATCCAGAATTAAAATATACTCCTGCTGGTACTGCTGTATGCACGTTTGGTATCGCCACCAATCGTACGTGGACTACCGCAGATGGCCAAACGAAAGAAGATACTCAGTATCATCGAATCGTTGCATGGCAGAAGCTCGCTGAACTCTGCAGCAAGCTCTTGACCAAGGGTCGAAAAGTATATGTTGAAGGTCGCCTGACATATCGCTCATTCACCGGTAAAGATGGTCAACCAAAAAACATAACTGAAATAGTTCTGGATGACTTTATTGTCTTTTCAGACGGTAAAAAAGGCACTGGTGATGAGATATCATTTTCATCAGTAGGTTCACCAAACAGTTTTGGTAATGATGAAGATTTATCATCAATCGATATGTCGCTCGACGGGAATCAGGATATGAAACCTGCCGAAAAGCATGAAGAAAGTCAGGACGTTGCTCCTGATGATATCCCGTTCTAAATTTAAAATTTTAATTATAGAAATATGTCAATGTCTAAATGTTTTTTTTGCTCATACAATACTAATCCACATTATCTGGATATAGATAATATCTCAAAATTCCTGTCTCCTCGTATGAAATTACTTTCTCACGAGAAATCAGGTGTCTGCGCTAAGCATCAGCGAAAATTAACAAAGCATATAAAACATGCACGTTATTTAGCACTGCTTCCATACACATCCTATCAAGGCGAAGTCTAAGTACGAATCTAAGTGTTGCATGATTCTTTCTTTGCTATAATGGTTGAATGAATATCGTTTTAAAGCTTCCTGCTGGAAGTGATATCTTAGTAAAAGAAGGAAAAGAAGTAGATTTCGGAACACCTCTCATAACTGAAAATAAGATGCAGGATATGACCATTGAACTGTCCCGCATTCTTTCACTGCCTAATCGTAAAATATTTGATGCCCTTCGTAAATTTGTTGGAGAAAAAGTAGCTAAAGGCGATCTCATTGCGGAAAATAATAAGATGTTTCTAAAAAAACAGTATTTTAGTGAATATGATGGAGTCATTAAAGAAGTGAATCATGACGATGGAACACTTATCATATCTACCCGCAGCACAGAAAAATCAACAGGAGACTCAAATGTAAAAGGAGTTGTCGAAAAAATCGACAAGAATCAGATAACAGTAAAGATAAAAGAAGGACAATCTTACCCGTTTACCGAACTCACAGAACAGTTCGGCGGAGTTGTGGTGTACTGCAAACCAGGAAGAGCTCAATTGCTTTCCGAGCATGAAGTCCAAGGCAATGTTGTCGTAACAGAAAAGCTCCTTCCCTATGAACATATAAAACTTGAAACATTAGGAGCCAAAGCATTCGTACTCAGGGAAGCATTAAGTGATAAAACATTTCTTCCTGTTATTGTTATAAATGAAGCTGAAGATTTTGCGCAGATTATGAGCGAGAAAAAATCTTTTTGTACCGCCGACAATATCAACGGCCAGCTTTATTTCTATAATTAACAGTCTTTTCTTAGCATTTTCTCAGCATTATTAGTGTAGTATTTTGATATGAAATCGCAAAAAATAACCAATATCCTGCTTATTGTTTCAGTGATTATTTTCATTTTCGGATCAGGATACAAGATGGGCCAGTATAGTAATAGATTAGGAGCAGGCTCATCAGCAGCAAATGTTGGTAGTAAAGCAAAGAATCTCGATTTCAGTATGTTCTGGGATGTTTGGGGCAAGCTTCAGGAAAAGTATGTAGATAAGAAAAAACTTGATACAAATAAAATGTATTTTGGCGCCATTAAAGGTATGGTTGCTTCTGTAGAAGATCCGTACACTTTCTTCCTGACGCCGTCAGAGAATAAACAGTCAAAAGATGACCTTGGAGGTAAGTTCGAGGGGATTGGAGCACAACTTGGATTAAAAGATAAGCAGGTCGTAGTAATTGCTCCTCTTAAGAATTCTCCGGCAGAAAAGGCCGGCCTTAAAGCAGGTGATATCGTAACAAAAGTAAATAATGAAGTCATTAAAGATATTGCTCTTCCACAAGTAGTAAATAAAATTCGTGGCGAAAAAGGTACAAAAGTTTCACTTACCATAGATCGCAATGGACAGTCACTTACATTTAATATGATCCGCGATGAGATTAAAGTAAGTTCCGTTGAACTGACTTACGAAAAGGCCACATCATGTGATTCATGTTTGCCAGCTGCAGATATCAAGATCAATCAGTTTGGCGAAAACACAAACGATGAATGGACCAAAGCTGTAGAAGAAGTTGCTCAGAAATGGCAGAAGAAGGAAATTTCCGGTCTCGTACTTGACATCCGTGATAATCCGGGTGGCTATCTCGAAAGCGCCGTATATATTGCATCAGAATTTATCCCTCAGGACAAACTCATAGTTAAACAGGAATCAACAGTCACTCCGTCACACGATTATTTCTCAATGCGTGACGGTAAATTACTAGACATACCGGTATCTGTACTCATCAACCAGGGATCAGCTTCTGCATCGGAAATCCTCTCAGGTGCGCTCAGAGATTATAAGAGAGCAACACTTATAGGTGAGAAAAGTTTCGGCAAAGGTTCCGTACAGGAAGCACTTGATCTCGGAAATGGAGCTGGATTACACGTAACTGTAGCAAAATGGTTACTGCCAAAAGGTGACTGGATAAACGGTAAAGGCATACAGCCTGATGTAACTGTCAAGAACGAACTTAAAGATGGCAATACACTAACAAAGGATCAGGATCAGCAGCTTGAAAAAGCGCTAGAGACTGTTATTAAATAAGTTTATTTTTAGACCTATGAGAAAACTTATACTCATCCTCGGAATATTAATTCTCCTATTTGTTATAGGTGAGCGAGCGAAACTTATTTCTGGCGTGCAGTGGGACGCATTGTTTAAAAATACAGCAATACAACTGCCACAGACACCATCCGATAAAAAAACAATAGTGTACGAAGAATCTGTTATCACGAAGGTAGTTGAAGATGCATTGCCATCTGTTGTTACCATAGGTATAAGTAAAACCACAAGACCTGCTACAACATATCAGTTTGATCCGACAGATCCGTTCTCTCAGATATTGCCACGTCAAAGTAAACCTCAAAAAATAGAGCAGAATATTGGATCGGGCTTCATCATTACAGCAGATGGACTCATTATTACGAATAAACATGTAGTTGCCGATACTGCTGCAGGCTATAACGTGCTTACAAACGATAAAAAATCATATACTGTTCAGAAGATATATCGTGATCCTCTGAACGATCTGGCCATTATCAAAGTAGATGCAACTGGCCTCAAACCACTTAAATTAGGTGATGCGTCCAAGCTGAAACTAGGACAGATGACTATCGCAATCGGTACTCCGCTGGGTGAATTTACAAATACAGTAACATCGGGGATCGTTTCAGGACTTGGAAGAGGCATAACGGCTGGTTCGCCGTTTGAAGGGTATGTCGAAAAACTTGATAATGTCATTCAGACCGATGCTGCTATCAGCCCGGGCAATTCAGGAGGGCCACTTCTTAACTCATCAGGTGAAGTTATTGGAATCAATACTGCTGTAGCACAGGAAGGTCAGAATATAGGCTTTGCCATTCCCGTAAATATCGTAAAAGATCTCATAATCACCTTTAATAAACATGGTGGTAGTTTTGAGAGACCATATATTGGTGTGCGATACAAGATGATCGATCGTGATTACGCTGTCTTGAATGATCTTGTAGAGGGTGCTTATGTACTTGAAGTTCTCGATAACTCACCTGCCTCAAAAGCAGATATCCAGACACAGGACATTATTATGGAACTTGATGGTACACGCATTAAGGGTAACGATGATCAGGCTGTAGCTAAACAGATCTCTGAAAAGAAAATAGGCGATACGATGCAGCTTAAATTATGGAGAGACGGACAGACCATTACAAAAACAATAAAGCTCGAGGCGTCACCTTAATATGGCACTGAACCCTGTATTTGAATCACAGGCTCAACCCGAAACAAATGAGTTATATCGGCAGATAAAGGAATGTCTCCATCTGCCTCATATACCATTGTTCTTTGCCTATATGGGTCCGTTTCCTGAATACCTGGCATATATCACTCCACAGTTAACAACGAACCTTGCTGCTGAGGAGTTTAATAGACTCAATACACAGGTAGGGGACCAGATATATCATTTAATTCGGGAAGAACTTCATTATTCAGACGATCTGAACGAATGGCTGAGCACCTACCGTAAAACTCCTTCTTTTTATCATTTCCAGCAGGATCTTCAACATGTCTTTGAAACGAATATGAAACTTGCTTTTGTATTCGTAGCGTTACGTGAGGCAGTTAAGGGTTGGGCTGTAGCCGCAAAGAAACTCCCTACATCTATAGACACTTCAACACCAACCAACGATGTATCACACATAGAATACGACCCTCAATCTTTCATTTTCGATAGGCAATTATCGTCCTCTCAATCTTCTTCCTTACACCTTAAAGGTGTAAAAGATGCTGTTGTAACAACTCAAAACATCAGTTTAGCAACTCAACAGGAATCTGGGATAGAAAAACAGATTATGCCGGAGTATATGCAGTTATCGCGTATGGATTTTGAAAGGCATATGAAACGTGATTATTTCTGGGTTATGAGAGTGGGAATAGAACGTATCTTACTTGCATCTCTTGATACGATGCCTCATCTGATATTTTCGCCGGTAAATGTAGTCATAGATCTCACATCAAGATATCCTGAGTTTCCCGAATTACTTCATTTATTAAGTGAGCATTTTCCCACTTACGCAGTACAACGAATGATGTTTAGCGGATATATGAAATCCGCGTAACCCAACTGAAGATAGCTACGCGGTTTGCAATGTTAATGCAAAATTGCTATTTCTCTTTC
>CAYXCP010000026.1:0-11154 GCA_964463455.1 uncultured Gammaproteobacteria bacterium | reverse complement strand
TGTGCATAACATGCTAAAAGTAGTGCACATTACAACTGGTTTAATAGGATCAGGTCTGATCAAAAATGCTAGTTTTTGTCAGGCCTGCTTTGTTTTAAAGCGTGTATAGTATAACAAATTTAGACACTTCGCGAGAGTAAATTGCTTCATTTTGACCCCTTTTGTACGATTTTTACATACACAATAAGTATCCGATAGTATATTTTGCCCCTTAAAACAGATATTTCCTTTTTTGTGGTATGCTATAAGTATGTTTATATTACTGCTTTTTGCATTCATTTCAGGTATCATTACGATCTTTGCTCCCTGTATCTGGCCCTTATTACCGGTCATATTATCCTCATCTTCAACGGGCGGAAAAGCTAAACCTCTCGGTATCACCCTTGGCATTATGGCTAGTTTTACCGTGTTTACGTTAACTCTTTCTTATATCGTAAAACTGATTCCGTTTGATCCTAACATACTTAGATTATTTGCCGTTATCGTTATCGGGTTTCTCGGACTGACGCTCATTATCCCGGCACTCAACCTGATAGTTGAAGGATTTGTCAGTAGATTGAGTAGTCGTACTAACAATGGGGTTCCTACGAGTGGATTCAAAGGTGGTTTTTTTACTGGCTTTTCGTTAGGAATTGTATGGTCACCGTGTGCTGGTCCCATACTTGCTACTATCGCAACTCTTTCTGCTACTCAGTCAGTAAACCTGTCTCTCATATTTGTAACTCTGGCCTATGTCACGGGTGTTGGTATTCCGTTATTCATTTTTGCAACGGTCGGAAATCGTCTATTTACGGGAACACGTAAACTTAATAAATACACAGGCCGTATTCAGCAGGTATTTGGGGCTGTTATGATTCTAACTGCGATTGCGATCTATACTAATTTTGATAAAACACTCCAGGTCAAATTACTAAGCTATTTTCCTACCTACTCAGACTTTGTGACAGGCTTGGAAAGTAATAGCGCTGTTAAAAAGCAACTGGATGCGTTAAAAGGTAAGGGTAAAGGTATTGATTATGGTTCAATGCTGGACAATTATGGACCAGCCCCAGAGTTCACTGGAATTTCGAAATGGCTAAACGTCGACAAACCGTTAACGATGGAAAGTCTAAAAGGTAAAGTTGTCCTTATCGATTTCTGGACATATACGTGTATCAACTGCATCCGCACATTACCACATGTAACAGCATGGTATGACAAATATTACGACAAAGGACTTGTTGTGATCGGTGTCCATACTCCGGAATTTGAGTTCGAAAAGAAAACTGAAAATGTTCAGGATGCAATAAAACGATTTAATATACATTACCCGGTAGCTCAGGATAATGAGTATGGAACATGGAATGCTTACAGCAATCAGTACTGGCCAGCTGAATACCTCATTGATGCAAAAGGTACTATACGGCATACCCATTTTGGAGAAGGTGAATATGATGTAACAGAAAAAGCTATCCAGGATCTGCTAAAAGAAGCGGGAAGCAACATTGATTCAACATTAATTAATGTATCTGATGATACACCACAATCACGCATTTCGCCTGAAACATATGTCGGCTCTGCTCGAATGGAGCGGTTTGCATCGAATGAACGTGTATCGGGAGAAAAACAGAAATTTACCACACAAAAATCACTACCTCTCCATTATTTTGGTTTCGATGGTACATGGAATGTAGCTCCTGAATATGCAACTGCTACCAAAAATGGAACACTTCAGTTTCATTTCTCTGCGTCCCATGTATACCTGGTAATGCATCCTGCAAAGCCCGGAGATAAAGTAAAACTATATATAGATAATAAGCCGATTTCTCCATCGCAATCAGGAAAGGATGTTGTAGATGGTGTTGTGACGCTGGATACTGAGAGACTGTATGATCTTTTCAACGGACAGAATAAAACTGAAGAGCATACTATTAAACTGGAATTTCAGAATGATGGTACAGAAGTGTTTGCATTCACGTTTGGCTAACACATATGTCTTACTTTGTATATTTAGTCCGATGCAAGGATTCATCGTTGTACTGCGGGATTACAACTGATGTAAATCGGAGAATAGACGAACATAATACGGGCATACGCTCTGCAAAATATACGCGTTCAAGACGACCGGTTACTCTTGTATATGTTGAAGAGGTAACCAGTAGAGAAGACGCATTAAAACGTGAGTACAGTATTAAGAAATTATCTAAGCTAAAAAAAGAACAACTCCTCAAAGCTACAGGTGTATAATCAGGATATGCTACACGAAGGATTCATTAACAGACTGTTATCTACGATACTCACCGAAGAAGACTGGAGAGTGAAACAGAAGATAGGTATAACTTCAGAAGCTTTTGTTGTGCATGGTCAGGATAGAAGTTTGTTTATCAAACTCGATGTCCAAACAGACCTCATAAAACGACTTGGTGAACTCGATTTAATACCTCCTATCATCCAACTTGGTGAATTTGAAAGTACCTCATACGTAATTCAGGATTTTGTCGAAGGGGTTCACCCCGATCAGGCTTGGATAGAAAATCACTTAACGGAACTTGCTCATATTATTAAGAAATATCATCATGATCAGGTGATATTAAAAACACTACAAACGGGTGCCATACTTGATTGTAAAAAACATATAGAATTTGAACTCCAGCAAATTGAGACCGACCTTGAAGCAGCAAAAATTTCGGATGCAGATGTAATGGATGATTATATGACATTTGCAAAGCAGTCAGAGCAGATTAATCAATTCACGTTTGTTCCGGTCCACACAAATGCGAACGGCGACAACTTTCTTATACATCATGAGAACATTTATGTGGTCGACTGGGGGAGCATGATACTTTCAGATGAAATGCGCGATATCGGACCTTTGTTGTGGAGATATGTAGGTGAATCAAGGTGGGCAGATATGTTAAAAGAGTATGGCGTTGAGATCACGGACACGATTAAGAACAGAATTTTCTGGTGGACAGCGAAACAGTCAATTTCAAATGCGATATCATTCTATAAAGATAAAGATATATCGAGATATCAGGAATGTATACAGGACTTCAAAAAAACCTGCAGCAAAAGGAAAACTTCGGAAGAGACTGACTCTAATTAAAATGAACAAGATTAGTTACGAATGCGCCTATACGTGTAAGCACTATATAAAGCACGATAGTTACAACAGCAATAATTCCTGTCCACCATCCAATGCGTTCAAGCGGAGTATGATCATTCTTTAGTTTAAGATCAATACCCCTTGTTAGCTCCATGATGATAGTTATTACAATCTTCATACAATGAATTATATCTGATTTTTAAAAACGTCGTTGGAAACCCACTGTTGAATTGTGGTATAAATGAAAGATGCATACAGTCAAATTTTATGGAGCCGCTGGTGAAGTAACAGGATCAAATTTTATATTGTCTGGCGATAATGACGTTCAGATACTTGTAGATCTGGGGATGTTTCAGGGGAGTGAAGAACTTGAGGCATTCAATTATCACCCGCTCGCATTTGATCCGCGCAAACTCACGTCTGTTGTTTTGACACATGCACATTTAGACCACTGTGGACGTCTACCACTTCTTGTCCGCAATGGGTATCGGGGTAAATTATATATGACACCAGCCACGGCATCTCTTGTGGAACTTACGCTTCTTGACTCTGCAAAAATTGTAACTGAAGACCATCCTGATCATCCACTCTATTCTATAGATGATGTCGATTTGTTGCTGCGTCAGATCATTACCGTGGAATATGGAGAGCCATTTAGTATCTCCCATTTTGATCTTATGTTTCGCGATGCAGGCCATATTCTTGGATCTGCTATTATCGAAATTACCGACACACATGCGACAGGAAGGTTGAAAAAAATTGTGTTTAGTGGAGATCTTGGCAATTCTCCGGAAGATATCGTACGTCCGACAGACGCAATTTCTTACTCAGACATTGTTGTGATGGAAAGTACTTACGGCGATAGGCTTCATCCGAAAGAAGATGCGACGGAAATAATTCATAATGAAATAAACACCATAGAAAAAACAGGAGGAACACTTCTGATACCAGCGTTCTCTGTCGATCGCACACAGGAAATACTTCATAAAATAAATCATCTGAAATTCTCAGGAAAAGTAGCCCTCGACACACCAGTCATTCTAGATAGTCCGATGGCGATAAAGGCAACAATGATATATGAACAATTCAGAAATCTGTACGGAACTGAGATGTCCAATCATGCAAAAACAGGTGATCCGTTTAATTTTCCTGGATTAAGCATGACTGAACATGGAAGAGAAAGCTTCAAGATCCGCAATATTAAAGGACCGAAAGTTATTATGGCGGGTAATGGTATGATGATGGGCGGACGTATCATGCGTCATGCTGTTGAGTATCTGCCACATACAAGCACACGACTCCTTATCGTGGGCTATCAGGCAGAGGACACAATAGGGCGTGCAATACTGGAAGGTGCAAAAGAAGTATCCATCCTTGGTCATACAGTCCCCGTTAAGGCGACAATAACAAATGCATCGTCAATGAGTGCGCACGCAGACAAGAATCAGTTGATATCATGGCTAAGTAAAATAAAGGATGTAAAAAGAGTCTACTTAGTGCATGGAGAAGATACATCACGCGTTGCACTCGCGGCACGTATTAAATCTGAACTCCCTATAACGGATGTGAGAATTCCCCAATTGGATCAGGTGGAAGATATAAGTGCTTAACTTCGTTTGAATAATCTATTGAACTCCTTGATGGAGAAATCTATAGTCGTTGGACGTCCATGTGGGCACGTTGTATTATTATGTGAGTCATGTAAAGCTTCGATAAGATCATGACATTGTTCATCTGTCAGGGGATCACCTGCTTTATACGCAGACCGACATGCGATAAATGTAATCATTTTTTCGATCTGATGATGTATATGAGTTGTCGCATATGTCGACAAATCCATCAGTCGCTCCTTTATATAATCTTCAATATTCAGATGTCCAAGTAAAGCAGGATATGAACGTAATAAGACATGCTGAGACGATATTTCACAATCGAAGCCTTCTTTTTTGAGAGTATCTTTGTACTCTTCAAGTATAAGTTTCTCTGAAGATGACAGTACGAATGTAAGTGGTGGCTCAGGATGAATTAATTTTTCAGTTATATTCATTGATGCATATGTTTTCATGAGTTTTTCATATAGTACGCGCTCATGAGCTGCATGCTGATCGATCATCACAAGACCATGAGTTGTCTCCGCAATAATGTACATATTGTGTATCTGAAAAAGTTTGTGTGGGACATTATCATGTTTCTGTACTATGGAATCACGCAGAATATTTCCCAGGTCTGAGCGTGTATCAGATTTTCGCATATGCGACTGAATTTTCAGACTATTAGTGTGATCCGTATTCTTCTGCCATCGTAAATCCTGAAACGTCAAATTATTTTTTTCTAGAGAGCTACGTATAGATTGCATAATGCCATCAATTACAATATGCACATCTGCAAATGTGACCTCATCTTTCTTCGGATGAATATTTACATCCACATGCTCATAAGGGATTGTTATAAAGAGAATAAATGAAGTTGTGAGCGTAGAGGGGAGTAATGTTCCATATGCTTTTTTTACTGATTCCAGTATCAGATTATTTTTTATGTAGCGATTATTTACGAATATATATTGATTTTTTTTGTGATGGTGTGCGAACTGTGGTTTCGCTATAAATCCATTTACTGATATATATGCATCTTTAAATTCTATGGGTACAAATTCTTCGATAGTTTTTTTCCCCATTAATGCGGTAAGTCGCTGTAATTTATTTGTTGAAGGTAGATCTATAAGTGTGCGTCCATTGTGGCTACAAACGAATCTGATCTGTTCGTAGGCCATTGCGTAAGCATGTATTAATTCAACACAGTGCCGCAGTTCTGTTGTCGGTGATTTTAAAAAGCGTTTCCTTGCAGGCGTGTTATAGAAAAGATTCTTTACCGCTACCGTTGTCCCTATATTCATTCCGATTGCATGATCGGAGACAATCACACTATCCTTAAGTTCGATGAGATATCCTGTTTTCTCGTTTTTTGTTCTGCTTTTTATTTCCATCTCACTTACTGCGGCCATACTTGCTAGAGCTTCGCCTCTAAATCCCTGTGATTTTATATGATGAAGATCCACGAGGTCGGTAATTTTACTTGTTGTGTGAGCCTTATACGCAATTCGCAAATCTTCATAACTCATGCCCGATCCATTATCAGCAACCATAATGCGTTCATATCCACTATCAACAAGTTCGATGTAAATATATGAAGCACCTGCATCTATTGCATTATCTACGAGTTCCTTTACCACGTAAGCTGGCCTTTCTATTACTTCACCTGCTGCGATCTTGTTAACTATATCAGGGGCTAATTCATGAATGACTCTCATAATGATTTTTTTAATTCATTAAGAATCTGCAAGGCTTCAAATGGCGTTGTATTATTCAAATCCAGTTTTTGTATCTGTTTTACAATCATATGTGTATCATCATGAGTGTTTCTTGTCTCAAGAGAAGTGAGAATTTCTTTAGCTCTTTTTAGTGTCTGATCGGGGAGCCCAGCAAGTTTTGCTACTGCAATGCCAAAACTGTGTGATGCGCCGCCCTCCATGACGATATGTAGAAATACGGGCTCACCATTATTTTCTTCGACTGCCATATGTATGTTTTTAATATATTCAGGATATTCTGCTTCAAGCTTTTGCAGTTCATGGTAATGTGTTGCAAATAATGTTTTTGGCGCGCGACTGCGATTAGTTACAAGGTATTCTGCAATTGCCCATGCAATGCTAATACCATCGTAGGTGCTTGTCCCTCGACCTATCTCATCCATGACCACGAGGCTATCTTTTGTCGCATGATTAAGAATATGAGCTGTTTCTACCATCTCAACCATAAATGTAGATAATCCTGAGGTAATCATATCGGATGCGCCACTGCGTACAAATATCCGATCTGTGATACTGATGTGTGCATAATCAGCGGGGACAAATGAACCCATTTGTGCCATCAGTACAATAAGTGCAACCTGACGAATGTACACCGATTTGCCTGCCATATTAGGACCGGTAAGTAAAAGCAACTGATGTGATGCGTTATTAAGAAATACATTGTTTGGTACAAATACTGTCTTATCGAGAAGTTGTTCAACTACCGGGTGCCTTGCATTAGAAATATCAATACATCCGTCAGACGTCATAACAGGTTTACAGTATCGAGATGTATATGCAGTATCTGCAAAACTATATATACAGTCCAGTTGTGCGATTTTTTGTGCTGCCTGTTGTATTAAAGATGTGTGCTTGAGAATCTCTGATAATAATTCCTGAAACATCTCATACTCCATTTTATTCATCGTATCTTCTGCAGTGAGTATTATTTCCTCCTGTTGTTTCAGTTCAGGAGTTATAAATCGCTCGCCGTTTACGAGTGTCTGTTTCCGTTGATAGTTTCGTGGTATCAGATGGAGGTTTGCATTACTTATTTCTATGTAAAAACCAAAAACCTTATTGTAACGTACCTTGAGAGATGTAATGCCGGTACGTTTACGTTCCTCTTCTTCGAGCTTAGTTACCCAACTATGGCCACTATTCACAGTCTTGCGTAAACTATCGAGTGTTTTATTTATTCCTGAACGGAATAAACCACCATCTTTTATATCAAAGGGTGGTTCATCGATAATATTTTTGTCTATCAGATCGACAATATCTGTAATCTGTAATGATATCCCTTTAACAATCGATTTCAGATAGGGCGACCTAGGTACTTCTAATAATGAACGCAGCTGGAGAGCTTTCTGTAGGCCCATTTTTAAATGTATAAGATCTCGAGCATTGCCGGTTCCTGTAGCGAGTCTGGCAACAGTTCGTTCGATATCTGTAATGTTGTGTAATGTATCAGCGAGAGATGTTCTTAGTTCATGAGCATGAAGTAACTCTTCAACGGCCAGGTGACGTTCAGAAATGGCATCTTTGTTACGTAGGGGTTTGCGTATCCACTCACGAATCATGCGACCTCCCATCGGAGTTATTGTATGATCCATTATATTAATGAGTGACCCTTCCTCTTCATGGTCTCGGAGAGTTGCAAAAAGCTCCAGATTTGTAATAGTTGATCGATCCAGGATCAGGTTCTCCTGACGGGCATAAGAGGTGATGGTTGTGATATGAGATACCTTATTTTTCTGCATTTCTTTAAGATATCCTAGGAGTACAGCTGCGGCATTACGTGCTAATAGATTATGTTCCAGATCAAACCCGATGAGTGACGAAATATGAAAGTGTGAAGTCAGGAATCCTTTTGCCCTTTTCACATATGTTTCCCAGGGATGAAAACAATTAATATTCATATCTTTCTGAGTACGGAGAAGTTTGAGTATAGCAGGATTATTAAAATCAACAGGTGATATGATACATTCAGCGGGTCTAATCTTCGCGAGTTCATCAACGATAGTATGTGTATGACACTGCGTTTCGAGTTCAGTTGTCTGAAATAACCCAGTCGAAAGATCTGCAATAGCGATACCCGTACGTTGCTTATCAAAAACGACGCTGATTATGTAGTTGTTTTCTTTCCGATCCAGCATTTTTTCATCAGTTACTGTGCCAGGCGTTACGACTCGTATGACTTCCCGTTCTACGATCCCTTTTTTATCGGGTTCAGTCATCTGTTCACATATGGCCACTTTATATCCTGCTTTCACCAGTTTATTTAAATATGGATCAACAGCATGGTAAGGAACACCCGCCATCGGAATCCTGCCGTCACGGCCTTTTGATCTGCTGGTAAGTGTTATATCAAGAACTTTCGCACCGATAAGAGCGTCGTCCAAAAATAGTTCATAAAAATCACCCATGCGAAAAAAAAGCAGACAATCTTTATACTCATCTTTGATCGCCAGATATTGCATCATCATGGGCGTCGTAAAGTTTTGCATAAGCAGAAGTTCATTATATACTTAATTGTGGACAAAAAGCTACATTTTATATCTATGAATAAACTTATATTAATTACGATTATTTTGATCGCTCTTCTGTTCGGTGTCCTTCAATTTACTTCTAAACAGAATGTAGTTCATAAAGAAACGCGAACACGTTACTATTACGCTCCAGGTATAGTTACAAAACTATCACATGTAAACTCAACACTACGCATGTCACAGAAGGATCTGGATGGACTCGATGCATACATGTTTGCACTTGTGAAAAGTAAGAAACTCCCTCCAACCGAAGCATCACGTTTTTATGCGTACGTACTGACAGCTCAAAAAGAAGCTGCTGATTTGTCGTATTTTGTGAAAGGTGAATATATGGGAAGTCTGCAACCGGTGACTTATGAAATGATCTGTGTCTTATATCCTGATTATTGTCAGAAAGTAAGTAATGATCCTGTTAAAGACGCATATTCTCTCGAACTGTCACGCCTAGTAACTGAACAGTATAAACTCCGCATCGTACATGACAGTCAGAGCACACATGCGCCTGAAGTACTCGAGGGTGATGAATACTGGAAAGGTAAACCTGTAACACCAGATGCAGGTTCGTGGATGTTATGGAATATAAAAGATACAAGCGCCTATATTGCGCCAACTCCGCCGGTTCACGGCTCAGAAGAAGATGCTAAAGAGATTGAAAATGTTAAAAATGCAGTTCTCAATATTACCCCAGAACAGAAAAAAGCAGTAATGTACTGGGCAGGAGGAGCAGGTACAGAAACGCCAGCTGGTATATGGCTAGGAATCATGAATACCTATATAAAAACAAAACCAGCATTAACATTTGATCAAGTACTAGCTATTCGATCTGGCCTGAGTACAACTATGGCTGATGCATTTATCGTTTGTTGGCATAATAAATTTATCTACTGGACGATGCGTCCAAATATGAGAGATACTTCGATTGTTACGGTTATTAAAACGCCGCCATTTCCTAGCTATGTATCCGGGCACTCTACTGTTTCTGCAGCCGCAGCAACAATGCTAAGTCACTATTTCCCGGAAAACAAAACAAAATGGATGCAGATGGCCGAGGAGGCAAAAAATTCCAGACTATGGTCAGGCATTCACTTTCCCAGTGATAATGATGCTGGATTTTCACTCGGTACTAAGCTTGCCACAGATACTACTTCCTTGCTCTAGCACTTCTCACGTAGCTGTTACTTAATCCATACATTTATACGTTACTATAAGTATATGAACATTCATCTACAACGTGCTAACACTATAGTAAAGGTTATGGATAAACGATTCCTTGATCCGATACTCGGTTTAATACCTGGCATTGGAGATGCTGTTTCGCTCGCTATATCGAGCTATTTTGTCTGGATAGCTATCAAATATCGATTACCTAAGAAAGCAATTATGACCATGATCTGGAGCATAGGATTTGATTTTGTGATAGGTACGATACCTGTGGCCGGAGATTTACTCGACTTTTTTTATCATGCAAATGTAAAAAACCTGGAAGTGCTCAATACGTATAAGAATTACTTTAACGAAGTAGAAGAAGGGGTTGTTGTTTCTTGAGTATATGTTTGTATGAATATATCATGAACACCCTTATAAACAGGTTTTTCATCGGGTAATATACGATACATATAGCTGACAATCGTATACGCATCAATCTGCTTACGAATACGTGTTAATACTTTCTCCATAAGCCAAGGAGAAATATACATATAAAATAATGGGGTGGTATTTTTTGCAATGAGCGAAAGATAGTTCAGCTTAAACATATCGCCATACATTACCTTGATATATTTTCTGTGTGGATGGAATAATCTCCTGATGTGCATAATGATAAGTAATACAGGATTAATTTCGAGTGCAACAAATGAAGTGTTTAGGTTATGGGTGTGAGCATAGTTCGCTGCCTGAAAGACAATAAGCCCTTCACCAGCACCCAGATCAATTATTGTCTGATCGTTTGATATCCCTAGTGACTTCAAAATCATTGGCATATCTGCATGATTTGAAGGAAAGTAAGGTATAGGAGATAATACAGGAAAAATAAAAAATGCGAGTGCAATAAACAGGATAATTCCCAGCGCCGTAAGTATCATAGTGAGAGTATAAAAGATCCAATACAATATTGACATAGCTAACATAAACACGGTATACTGACACTATGAACTTTCTATTAAAACTACTTGTAA
>CAYXCP010000025.1:0-11307 GCA_964463455.1 uncultured Gammaproteobacteria bacterium | reverse complement strand
ATGCGATGTGCATCCTTAAATGATAGCAAATATTCTATTTCCGAACAAGTCTAATGCCTACAAACAATCTATCTACGTCTATACACGGCAAAAACGCCAGGCAATTCGCCTGCTTATCGCCATGATGGGCGGAAGAAAGGGCGGTCGCGTACGAGAGTACAAAACTGCATATACAAATCCCCCTGCTGGAGGAATCCGGTAGGGGGAAACACTCTTCTTACAAATACTCCAGCAGCTTTTCTACATCATCTATGCTATGTGCAGGGAAGTTTGCGATACGAATATGACGGTCTTTATATGCGCCGTATCCTCTGCCTATAACCATTCCATTATCAGAAAGTTTTTTTATTACAGCTGCTGATCCGCCTTCAACTTCGACTACTATTGTCGTTTTTGATTGTTGTGAAGAATCAGAAACAAATAGATGATACTGTTCGCTTTTGAGAAAGAAATCATATAGCATCGCTGCTTTCTGATCAGTTTCCCGACGAATGGTATCGATACCTTTTTCAAGCATATCGTGCACGACTTTATTCAACAGATATATTCCCAATACATTTGGAGTTTCCGGCGTCTGATGTTTATCCCCATATTTTTTAAGTGTCTGGATATTGTGATAACTCCCCGTCATCGCATTTTTTTTCTGCAGTTCAGCTGCACGTTTCATGGCGACTGGACTCAAGATCATAACGCCTAGACCTGCCGGTAATCCAAATCCTTTCTGTACCGAGAAAATGATACAGTCAGCAAACGAATAATCCATGTCAAAATAAGGCGCTGATGAAACTACATCAAGTAGAAGCAACTGATCTGGATATTTCTTTTTTAGTGTATAGATAGATTGTGCAGGAAGTGATAATCCGGTACTTGTTTCATTCTGTACAAGACAGATCATCTCAGTATCTTCCGGTACATCCAGTTTATTCAGATCAATGATCTTTCCGTCATCGTACGTCGCATCAATTGGATCTTTTCCCAGATCATGTGCCATCATGAAAAACTTATTAGCAAATGCACCGTTTACTATGTGCAGACTTTTATGTTCTATACAATTTTGAATGACACGCTCCCACCCTTCAGTAGCGGATGAAGTGAAAAATATTTCGTAGTCTAACGGCACGCCAAACAGTTGTTTCAGATGAGACACGGTATCGGTATATAAATCAGTAAAAAAGGTACTTCTGTGCGATATCGATAACACATCGTTATCAATGGTATCCTGTATGTGCGTGGGTATAGTAGGATATATCTGTGATGGCCCGACAGTAAAATATATATTTCTCATCGCTTCATTGTTTCATTGCTCCATTGCTCCATTGCTATACTCTCTTCAGTGGAACCATGGAACAATTCACTCAATTAGTATAGCACTCTAAATTTAATGGTGCCCTCAATGTTTTTCATTTTGCTCAGAACCGATTCACTATATGTTTTATTTACATCAGTAATTACGTATCCGATGCGATCATTTGTTTTGAGATATTGACCTTCGATATTCATATTCTCCTCTGCCAACGTATTGTTGATCTGTGCAAGAATACCTGGCATGTTTCTATGCATATGAATAAACCGATGGCCATCACGTAGTTCAGGAAGTTGAATAGAGGGCATATTGACGCTCAATAGCGTATTGCCGGTGTTTATATAGTGAATGAGCTTGTCGCTCACAAATATACCAATATGTTCCTGCGCTTCAAGCGTGCTTCCTCCAACATGTGGAGTGAGTATAACATTCGGCAGACCTGTAAGAGGAGACTCGAATAATTCAGTATTATCTTTTGGTTCCGTCGGGAATACGTCAACTCCTGCACCACCCACTTTACCACTTTTAATAGCATCAGCCAGTGCTGATACATCTATGATAAACCCACGTGCGATGTTAAGAAATAATACACCATCTTTCATGAGCTTAAATTCTTTTGCTCCAACAAGGTTTTTATTTTCATTTCTGCCATCTACGTGAATGGTTATGACGTCGCATTTCTTAAGTACTTCTGCCATGCTTTCACATTTATGCGCATTGCCAAGAGCAAGTTTATCGGCGATATCATAAAAGTAAACTTCCATGCCGAGGGCCTCTGCAAGCACAGATAACTGCGAACCAATATTCCCATACCCGATTATGCCAAGTTTTTTCCCTCTGATTTCATGACACGCAGCAGCACTCTTATCCCAGATACCTGACTGCAGTTTTGTATGCTTATCTATGGTTTTGCGGTACAGCATAATAATCTCGCCTATGACGAGTTCGACAACGCTCCGTGTGTTGCTGTAGGGTGCATTAAAGACTGCAACGCCAGCATCTTGTGCAGCATTCAGATCTATCTGATTTGTTCCAATACAAAAAGCACCGATGGCATGCAATTTATGTGCAGCTTCGAGCACATGTGGTGTTATGTGTGTCCTTGAGCGGATACCCAGAATTGATACATCTTTAATTGCTTCCAATAGTTCCTCCTCTTTCATCGCAGATTTTGATGACGTGACACTGTATCCTTCTTCTTTAAACTTTTCTACTGCTAACGGGTGTATATTTTCGAGGAGAAGAACTTTCATTCTATTTTTCGGGTAGGAAATAGAGCCACGTTGTTTTATACGAAAGAGAAATTCATCAAAATTAGGAAGAATGGCATCTGCCTCTTCAGTTACGGGTGCGCGTGAAATGTGTTCTGTAAAAGCATAGAATCGATCGGCGGCGCCTTCTTTTTTTATTTCAAGATCGGTGTACCCGTCGCCGATTACCACGAGATTATTCAACTTCAGTTTTTTTACCGTGACTACTTTGCCTCTAGCTTTTGCTAACGGATTCGATGTATCGTACCCCGTGATCTCACCTTTTTTATTATAGGTGAATGTATTTCCAAGTATATGATCGCGTAAAATACCAAACGGTTTCACAACCGGGTATATATAGTCAGCAAAACCTCCCGAAATAATATAAATGTGATCAGCATTTTCCTTGAAAAAAGATTTGTTTGCACGTATCGACGGAGTGATGTATTTTGTGAGTTTACGTGTAAATGCTTCCAGCTGTAGCTTTGAAGGAGTAAAAAGCGCAAATCGTTCTGATAGAGATTGATGGAATGGTATTTTTCCTTCCATGCCAAGCTTTGTAATCTCACGCATTTTATGAAGTATGGAATCCTTGTTTGGATTGTCTTTAAGACACATAAGTGCAAACTCCTCAAGCGATTCTATCGACACAAAAGTGCTATCAAAATCAATGACTACATTCATAGAATATTTCATATTATTTCTCTATGTTATATCATAAAATAATGTATATAAGAGTGATGTTGAGCACATTATACATATTTTTGACATATGGCGTTATGTGTGATATACTATAGGTGCTGACCCGAGTGGTAAGTTGATATACAATATCGATTTACCGGTCGGATCAGGTTTTTTGGGACGGGCATAAAGCACGCCCGAACCCAGACTTTATATATCTGATACGACTTTACTATTGTTTCGGGCAGTGTGGCGGTTTTTTTTATTGTTCCGCAACACTGCCCTTAACCTTTTATAAGATCTACATACAACTATTTCTTCATTAAAAACGCGCGCTTTACGTGCATGTGAAGTATTTCAGAATGGTCACCTATAAACTTAAGGATGTATCACATGAGTGCCTTTACTACCTCATCGCCAAATGCTGATGTGGACATTGGACTTTTCTCTACAACATCTTTCGTACCTTTTCCTGTTTCAAGCACTGAACTAACTGCGTTTCGAATGTTGTCTGCTTCTTTCTTGCAGCCAAAAGAATAATCAAGCATTATAGCTGCTGATAATATGGTTCCTACCGGATTTGCGATGTTAAGGCCTGCGGCTTTTGGATATGATCCATGTACAGGTTCATATAAGCCTACCTTCGATCCCATCGACGCAGACGGCAACATACCAAGCGATCCCGTTATGACTGATGCTTCGTCTGTCAGAATATCGCCAAACATATTTTCCGTAAGAACAACGTCAAAAGCAGATGGCCGTTTCACGATCTGCATAGACGCATTATCGACAAACATATATTCGACAGTTACTTCAGGATGTGACTTCGCAAATTCTTGGACCGTTTCGCGCCACAGTCTCGAAGTTTCAAGAACATTAGCTTTATCAACCATAGTTACATGTTTGCGGCGTTTCATCGCAAGTTCAAAAGCAAATGTGCTCACACGTAGTACTTCTTCCTTCGTATAGACCGATGTATCAAATGCTCGTGTGCCTCCGTCAGATCGGCCACGTGGTTCGCCAAAATAGATTCCACCGGTAAGTTCGCGTATCACTATAAAATCCACATTTTTAATAATTTCTTCTTTTAGCGGCGATTTAAAACTCAGGTTTTTAAATGTAAAAATCGGGCGTACATTTGCATATAGCCCTAACGCTTTACGCATTGCCAAAAGACCTTGCTCTGGTCGCACTTTTGCTGAAGGATTATTATCAAATCGGGGGTCACCAATAGCGCCAAACAGAATGGCATCTGATGTTTTGCATAGTTCTTCAGTTTCTTTCGGAAAGGGATTGCCTGTTTTATCAATTGCCACTGCACCAATGAGTGCTTCCGTAAATGTAAACTCGTGCTTATATTTCGATTCGATCTTTTTAAGAACTTTAATTGCTTCAGCAACTACTTCCGGACCCACTCCATCGCCTGGTAATACGGCTATATTCTTTTTCATGATTGTGCGATTAATGAATAATCATTGTTTCTGTTTTTCTCAAAATCAGTGACCTTATCTTTCATGCTGAGTAAATAATCAATATCATCATATCCCTTCATGATGCAGATTTTCTTATATGGATTGATGTCAAACTGCACTGACAAATTGGATGACGGGACACTGATATTCTGTTGCTCTAGATTAACAGATATTTCGGTCTTCGGATCTTTTTCAATAAGACCAAACAATGTTTTTAATATATCCTCTGGTACAACTACGGGCAGAAGAAAATTATTCATTGCGTTATTTTTAAAAATATCAGCAAAGAAAGATGAAACTACTACTCTAAAGCCATAATCATAAAGCGCCCATGCCGCATGCTCACGGCTTGAGCCACATCCGAAATTCTTGCCTGCGACTAATATCTGTCCATCGTAAGTCGGATTATTCAGTACAAAGTCTTTTTTTAGCGATCCATCAACATTATATCGCCAGTCGCGAAACAGATTATCACCAAAGCCTTCGCGTGATAAAGCTTTTAGAAAGCGCGCAGGAATAATCTGATCAGTATCTATATTTTCAATAGGCATAGGTACTGCTGTTGAGGTTAGTTCTGTGAATTTGTGTGTTTTCATATACGTCATTGCGAGGAGCGTTTGGACGAAGCAATCTCTTATAATTTATCGTACAAATCTTCCCAACTTTTATTAACTTGTAATATATAACTTAATTTTTTATCACGTGATCCTGCTTTTAACTGTTTTTCTCTTTTAATTGCTGATTCTATAGAATCATGCACTTCGTGATAAACCAATTTATCTACATTATATTTTTTTGTAAAACCTTCTACTATTTTTTGTTTATGTTCCCAAATTCTTCTTTTAATATCATTTGTAACGCCAATATATAAAACCCTGTTATTCTTATTAGTTAAAATGTAAACAAACGATACTTCTTTCATAAGTTTGGGATTGCTTCATCCACGACTAGGTCGGGATTCGCAATGACGTCATAAATACTTCCTAGGATCAGTAATTTTTCCCTCGATTGCTGCGGCTGCGGCAGTGAGTGGGCTTACTAGGAATGTCCTTGCACCAGGACCTTGTCTTCCTTCAAAATTGCGATTAGATGTCGAAACACAATATTTGCCAGCCGGTATTTTATCTTCATTCATGCCAAGGCATGCAGAACAACCTGGTTCGCGCAACTCAAATCCTGCATCTGCAAAAACTTTATCGAGGCCTTCTTTTTTTGCTTGTAATTCAATCTGCTTAGATCCTGGTACCAAATATGCCTGCACATGAGGTGCTTTTTTACGTCCCTTTAGTATCTGTGCAGCCATCCGGAAATCTTCAATGCGCGCATTTGTGCAGCTCCCGAAAAACACATAATCAATTTTCTGTCCTATCATCCGCTGACCGTCATGAATACCCATATAATTCAACGACTTTTCCAGATTCTTTTTATCGCTTTCTGTTTTCATTTCATCAAGTGCTGGCACATTCCCCGTAACCGCAACGCCCATACCCGGGTTTGTTCCGTACGTTATCATTGGTTCTATATCAGCTGCATCAAACATTTCTACGCGGTCATATGTGGCACCCTCATCGGAAGGCAACGTTTTCCAGTATGCGACTGCATCTTCCCAGTCTTTTCCTTTTGGCATAAACTCGCGACCTTTCATGTATGCATACGTTATTTCATCTGGCGCAATCATACCTCCACGCGCACCCATTTCAATACTCATATTGCAGATAGTCATACGGCCTTCCATCGATAAACTGCAGATTGTATCGCCTGCATATTCTACAAAATAACCGGTACCTCCAGAAGCCGACAGTTTTGAAATGATATAGAGAATAATATCTTTTGCTACAACTCCTTTTTTGAGTTTTCCGTTCACTTCAATCTTCATTGTTTTCGGTTTATATTGCAGAATTGTTTGCGTTGCTAATACCTGTTCAACTTCACTTGTACCGATGCCAAATGCGACTGATCCAAACGCACCATGTGTCGATGTATGACTATCACCACATACGATAGTCATTCCTGGTTTTGTGATACCCAGTTCAGGACCAATAATGTGTACGATTCCCTGGTATGGATGACCAAGTCCATATAATCTGACATCAAATTCTTTACAGTTCTGAGTAAGCATTTCAACCTGCTTGCGGGATAGGAGCTCTTTGATAGGTAAATCCTGATGTTTAGTCGGAACATTATGGTCTGCGGTCCCCCATGTACGATCGGTTCGTGCTACCGGAATTCCTCTTATGCGAAGTCCATCGAACGCCTGTGGACTCGTTACTTCGTGTATAAGATGTGCGTCAATATAGAGCACTGCTGGATACCCTTCTTTCTGAAAAACAATATGGTTCTCCCAGATTTTTTCAAATATAGTTTTTTTCATATATTAGCTGTTTAGCTTATTAGCTAGTTAGCTTTTTAGCTTAGAAATAATAACGTTCAACATTCTCATAATTTCATCCAATGAAGAAACTAGACTTTTATATTGATTATCTCCAATAAACTTAAGCCTATATGCAATCTCTAATTGTGTTTCTAATTCACCTCCAGATCCGTATGCTATTGCTAGAAACCTACAAAAATCTTCTTTAGTTCTTCTTCTACCTTCAGCAATATTAGATGGAATTGATATTGCGCATATTTTGATTTGAGATGATAACCCATACAGCTCTTCTTTAGGAAATTTATTTATAGCATCATATATATCTATAACTAAATCCATCGACTTCTGCCAGACAATTAATTGTTTAAATGTATGCACTTGTTTATCCATCTTAAAGCTACTACCTAAACAGCTAATAAGCTAAACAGCTTTTATTGCAATCATTTCAATTTCAACTAGAGCTGCCTTTGGTAGTGAGGCGACCGCTACTGTTGACCTCGCTGGTTTATGTTCGTTAAAAAATGATGCATATATTTCATTTACCGTGGCGTAATTATTCATGTCGGTGATGAAAATAGTTGTTTTTACAACACGATCAAACGATACTCCAGCTGCGATAAGGACACTTTCAAGATTCTTCATTACCTGCTCTGTCTGTGCTTTTATTCCCTCTACAAGATTTCCATTTGTCGGATCGATCCCTATCTGACCAGAACAGAAAATCATATCACCGTTTATAACTGCCTGACTGTAAGGGCCAACAACCTGGGGAGCTTTATCGGTATATACTGGTTTTATCATAAATGTATCGAATTTCTAATATGTCATCCTGAACTTGGTTCAGGATCTCTATTTGTAATGGGATCCCGAAACCTGCCTGCCGGCAGGCAGGTAAATTCGGAATGACAGGCACATTATCGATATAGAGTTTTTAATTCTTCAGCGATAAGTGATAACCCTTTTTTGACAGTTTCTTCACTTTGACTGTACGTAATGCGCAGACACTCTTTCGTATGCTGCCAGTCTTCCTTGAGTCCCGGGAAAAAGTAATGGCCTGAAACGACAAGCACACCTTTTTTCTTAAGTCGCTCATATAATTCCTGTGAGCTTATCGGTAAGTTTTCACACCAGAGCCACAAGAATAACGCCCCTTCACTTTTGTGTAATCGGTATGTTATATCAGTATCTTTCATGAGGTCATGGAAATAAGAAATCGCTGTTTCAGATTTTTTCTGATAAAACGGTTTCACAATCGAATGGCTTGTATCATCAATTGATCCGTCTTTGACATACGGAAGCATGAGCTGCTGTCCAAGTGTAACGGTTGCAAGTGATGCAATCGCATTAATGCTCGACATGTGGCTTATCACTTCTTCACTTGCGATAATGATCGATGTACGCGAACTAGGTAATCCGATTTTTGACATACTCATAACATAGATCGTATGTTCATCCCAGAACGGATGTATATCGGTAAAAATAATATGTGGAAATGGCGCACCATAGGCATTGTCGATAATGAGAGGGATTTTGTGTTTCACCGCACGCGCGTGAAGCTCTGCAATTTCATCATCCGTCATGACATTTCCCGTTGGATTCGTAGGACGTGACAAACAGATAGCTGCAGTATCATCGGTAATAGTAACATTCTTAAAATTAATTCTGTATTTAAAGGTATGTTCATCAATCAGATCAATGTCGGGTTTTGCTGCGACAAAGAAATTTTCTGCCATGCCCTGATCCGCATACCCGATATATTCAGGCACGATCGGCAGGAAAATATGTTTATTACTTCCATCAACATGCTTGCCAGCGAGCATATTAAACAGGAAGAAGAATGTTGTTTGACTTCCGTTAAGTATCCCGATATTTTTTGAAGTGAGTTTCCATCCATATTTCTTAGCAAGAAATGACGCCATTGCCTGTATAAATTCTGCATCTCCCTGTGGAGTCGTATAGTTCCCGACCATGCGTTCGAACCGATCGCCATCTGCCATAATCTCCTGCATACGTTTACGCCACATGGCTTCGATTTCAGGTATATGCGCCGGATTACCTCCACCGAGCATTTCCATTTTGATACCACCGGACATCGCTTTGCCCAGATCATCCATGAGCTGCAGGATGCCGGTTTTTGCTGTTAGTTTCGAACCAATTTGTGATAGTTTCATAACAATGTTAACTTGTTACTGCTCCAGTCGATGCATTCGACACAAGTTTTGCATATTTAGCAAGCACTCCACGCTTATATCGGGGTGTTGGAGCTTTCCATGCTTTCTTGCGCTTCTTCATTTCAGCGTCATCAATCATAACATCGACTGTCTTTTTTTTCATATCTATTTTAATAGTATCACCTTCTTTAATAAGTCCGATAGGACCGCCCGTTATTGCTTCTGGCGTTACATGTCCAATCATAATGCCATGAGTTCCTCCGGAAAATCTTCCATCGGTAATCAGTGCGACATCTTTGCCTAATCCTGCACCCATAAGTGCTGCAGATGGTGAAAGCATCTCACGCATGCCAGGACCGCCTTTTGGTCCTTCATAACGAATGACAATGACATCACCTTTCTTAATCTTTCCATCTAGTATGGCTGTCATCGCCTGTTCTTCGGCTTCGAATATACGCGCTGGACCAACATGTTGATCCATTTCTTTACCGCTGAGTTTGATAACGGCACCTTCTGGAGCAAGGTTGCCTCTGATGACCATAATATGATGATCGGGTTGTGCAAGCGGTTTTTCAACCGAATAAATCACATCCTGATTCGGTGCAAAATCAGGAGCATCTTCCAAATTCTGTGCAACTGTCTTTCCGGTGACAGTTAAACAATCGCCATGAATAAATCCATGTTTATATAAATGTTTCATAACCATTGGGACGCCACCGATTTTGTACAAATCAGCCATAACGTATTTTCCGAATGGTTTGAAATCGCCGATTAAAGGAACTTTTGATCCGATGCGTTCGAAATCGTCGAGTTCCAGTTTCACTTCGGCTTCGTGTGCGAGGGATAATAGATGAAGAACGGCATTCGTTGAACCGCCAAGCGCCATCACAACAGTGATCGCATTTTCAAAGGCCTCGCGTGTCATGATATCGCGCGCATGGATACCTTCTTTCATCATATGAAAGAGTGCCTGCACTGAGCGTATACAATCATCTATTTTGTCTGAGGTAATGCGATTATGCTGATCTACGGCAGGGTGCGCTGCACTACCAGGCACACTCATACCCATGGCTTCAATTGCCGATGCCATCGTGTTTGCCGTATACATACCTCCGCAAGCACCGTTACCCGGACACGAATGACATTCAACATCATGTAGTTCCTTTTCAGTTATTTTGCCTGCACCATAGGCTCCAACTGCCTCAAAGGTACTAACGATTGTCAGATCTTTGCCATGCAGTTTACCCGGTTGAATAGTTCCGCCATATAACGTAAGTCCGATAGCATTATTACGTGCCAGAGGGATAAGAGCTGCAGGAATTGTTTTATCGCATCCGCTGAGTGTAAGTGCACCATCGGCTGTATAAGCTTCATGCATCATCTCTATACAATCAGCAATGAGTTCACGCGATACCAATGAATATTTCATCCCTTCCATTCCCATGGTTTCACCATCGGTCACCACAGGGGTACCAAAAATCATCGATTTACCCCCTGCTTTTTCTAGTTCTTTGCATACAAAATCACCAAGTTCACGGATGTGTGCATTACACGGCGTTATATTAGTGTAAGGGCATGCAACGGTAATGATGGGTTTCTGAAAATCCTCGTCGTTGAAGCCAACAGCCCGCATCATAGCGCGAGCATGAGCGCGTCTGGACCAGTCTTTCTGACCAGGTTCACTGGTAAGCATGCCGCTTCGCCATTTTAATGAAGAATCATTCTGACAGGTACAGCCTTCGCAATCACAGTTACTCATATGTATATATAAATTTATAAAGATACGTTACTATTCCGTTGTCAGGGATTATCCAAACATAATCCCTGACATATAATACAGTGTCATTTTCTGCGAGGCTTTTTGCAGGTGGTGCAAAACCACCCATACCCTCCGCAGGTCTGACATGTTATTTGAGCATGCTCATTAATGGCGATGAGGTAAATACGTTCCTTTCCTCTACCTCTACAGGTTTTACATGAAATCGCAAGTCCTTCGTGTTTTCTGCCTGAGCATACCCTGCTGTTTCCAGGATTAAATACCATGACGCCAACCTTTCTC
>CAYXCP010000024.1:5801-11650 GCA_964463455.1 uncultured Gammaproteobacteria bacterium | reverse complement strand
TCTGAGAATCATAGGTTACGGTTGCTTTCTTTACATCTTTTCCGGTAAGTCCTGTCTCCTGCGCAGGCATCACAAATGCCGATGAAGTTGCTTGCTCTGGAGTCAGTGGACCCTGTTCTTTAAAAGAAAGCTGAGCGGTCTGGCCAATGAGTCTGACTGCATCTGCAACATTTTCGACTCCCGGCATATCGACACTGATTCTATATGATTTTCCTGATTTGATTGTCTGCACTACCGGTTCGGAAACACCAAAGAGGTTTACACGTCGTTCAATAATATCGCGTGAAGAACTCAGAGCGTCCTGCAAGTCTTCGCTTTTTACTTTCGATGTATCTGTATCAAATACGAGATGACTTCCGCCTTTCAGATCGAGTCCCAGTTTTGTGGTGAATTCCCGTTGAATGGTCGTATCACCTATTTTGAAATTCAGTTTCGGTGGATTGATCGTAAATGCAATCTTCTTTTTACCGATATTAAATTTAACAGGCAGGTTTTCAGGAGAGTCGATCCACAGGATGAGGAATGCGATGAACAGGATAGCGAAATATTTGATTATTTTCATTTTAAGAGTTCGTCTTCGTTGCCAACTAGCATAATTTTAGGTTGCTTCAGGAAACGCCAGATAAACGGATCGTTATTCTTCTTACGGAATACGAATTCCTCTTCCGGCATAACAGTGAAATTGATCTCGCGACCAAAATCTTTCTGATGGTTCTCGACAATCGCCGCAACTTCAGGCACAACAATTGTTCCGACTATCAGTATATAGATTTCATCTTCCTTAATCGGTGATTTTTTTGCGTATTTTATCGAAACCGCAATAAATTTCACTTTTCCGATCTTCGGCAGATTCTCCATCAGACTTTTCACGACAGGTGTCGACTTTGCAAATATGCGCAGGAATTCATCGTAATAAATGTAATTCTTGTTAAGCGTATAGAAAATTTTGTTTAAACGTCGCTCCTTGTGCAGAAGTTTCGCATCAAACAAAATATCGAGTTCGCGCTTCACTGCGTTCACTTCTTCGTCGACATCCCGCACTATTTTTCGTAAATAATAGTGTTCTTCGGGATGATGAAAAAACAGCTCTAAAATTTTCCTTCTGGCTTTCGAAGGGATGATCGAACTCAACATGATAATAATTTCCGAAATAAATGTCAATATAACACTTCCCTATCAGACAGGTTCAATATAACTCTGACATCTTAATAAGTTACGTTGTTGCCTGTCGGGAGAATTTCGACAAACACTTTACCTCTTACCAGAGGTGCTTCCTTACCTGAAGCATCGGTGAATGTCATCTGGTCCTCTTCTGTTTTTTTACTCCATCCGCCTTTGATCACTTTTCCATCCTGGAAAATAAGAGCATCGCCTGTGCCTACAATCTTGTAAAGAAGATGCTGTCCATGATCATAGCCATCGTTTGCTACAGATTCCTTAGCAAAAACGACTATTACATTCTTTGCATTGAAAGGTTTGCCCGTGTTTTTATCGAGATGGGGAGCACCACCATTTGTTCTATTGTAACTGTTTGTTGCTTTATCATAATTCCAGATTACACCATAATCAGAAGCGAACTGTGCCCAGAATCCAAAGTCAATCTTTGCAACAGTGCCACGATCTTCTGTTTTGGCATCGTCTTTAAATGTCCATTTTTTGAAATTCTTATCCCACTTAACGCCTTTTTCATCAACATTCGTAAGCTTTCTTTTTGCTGCAGCGAAATCCCAGAGCTTTGATGTTGAACTATATACCGTGTGTTCGGTGGCACGATTAGGAAGTCGATCGTAATCGCGATAAAATGTTGGAAATGGAACTGAGAACTGATTCAGATCGTTATACTGACTCCATCCCAGATCTTCGATTTCGCCAAGAGCATCGGCAGGTCCATCGGTATTGGCACCTCCTACGTGTGCATATAATGGATACACACCATAACCTTGGAGAAGTTTTAAGAAATAGATACGTGCTGATCGGATAGGTCCGACATACGGAGCATCCTGGCAGTAAAATACGTTCAGGAATCGTGTAATACCACCTTCTGCGACTGCTTCATAGACAACATCTGCACTTGAGAGACCCGACTGTGGTCTTGCTTCTGTGTGATTCTCTACCATAACACCAAGTGGTCGACGCATCTCCCATCTTTGTCTTTGTGTCTTGCCATACATAGCTCCGTTGATTGGGCATTCTTCTGTCTTAGGTTCTTTTGCTGCTGCCGCATCTGCTGCACTATCGGTACCATCAGCTGTTTTAACTGAGTTTGCGGTAGTTTCAGTATTATTATTGAGTATACGATAGTTAGCGAGTGAAGCGGTGAAATCGGCATTTTTTGTGAAAAACCAGAAGGATGTAAGAGTAGCAGCAGCGTATACAAGTACTGAAGTTATAACTACATTTTTATTCAACATAAGTTTTGGTTTTTAAATAAATGATATGGTTTATGATATAGTACACCATTTTAACCACTTTACAAATGTTAGTCAATAAGGTTACAATACTTATCAGATCGTAATTAAACTTGACTTATGCCTAAAAAAACATTAAAACAAAAACTTGCTGCTTCAGAACGAAAATCCTACCTGATCGTCGATCCTGAGGTCAAAACACCTCTCATCACAACACAAATAAAGCAGAAAGCCAAATCCGTAGTTCAGGAGGACTCAATGCTCCGGGACTATTTTTTCAAGGACTTCCGGAAGAGTTTACTTCTGGTAGCCCTGATATTTGGAGTTGAATTTTTGCTCTATTTTGCTACGATGAATAATTATCTGAAGTTCTTGAAGTTTTAAGATTACAAATCTTAAAATCGGAAAGGAGGTGTTGAAAAATGGTAATAACAATGTATTGCGTTAAGTGCAGAGCAAAAAGAGATTTAGAATATTCTGCAGTAACAGAAGTAACCCTTCCTAAAAACGGTAAACCAGCTATGAAAGGTGTATGTCCAGTATGTGGAACAGGAACATTCCGTATTGGTAAGAAACCAGCTGAAACCGCATAATTTTTGAAAAAAAACAGAAGACTTGCCGTTATTTTCCTTGAATAAGGGGAAATTCGGCAAGTTTTGTGTATACGGGTACTTTTCCTCGAATATCACTATTATAGAGAAATACGGACAGTACAGGACTACCGAGATCTACACGTGTTCGCTGAAGCTTCTTCTTCATAAGATAATATTGCTGCTTTGAAGGAATTCTGTATTTTGCGAGTGAGATATGAGGTGAAAATTCATTTTTCTTTGTGATCGGGAATAATTCATTGACTCTGTCGACCAGTTCATCCATTTTCTTATCCCGTTTGATTTCAACAAACAGACGCAGATTAAATTTGTTGATACTTAAGTCAGTACCAAGTGAAAAGAGATAAAAAGCATGCGTATCATAGAGAACACTTTCGAGTTTCTCTTTTACTACCCCCAGATCAGCTTCATCGACTTCACCGAAGAAATGGAGTGTTATATGCAGATTATCTTCTGGAATCCAGTTGATATCGCGATACTCCATTTTGTATTCAGTGAGTTGCTTTTCAAGTAATCGTTTTGCTTTTGGTGGGAGTTCAATCCCTAAGAATAGTCGCATAGTCTAGTATTTGTGATGTCGAAAATGGTTTTAATAATTCAGTAACTTCATGGACAGTGGCTCCGATCTGAGTTGCCTGTTCCTGTTTCTGCTTCAGGTATGCATCTCCTGCGGTGACTGCTATTACTGAAGGTTTGATCTTTTTGACAAGATCAAAATAATCAGCATCAGTCTGTAAAAATGGCAGCAGGATAACTGCATCTACTATAGTAAGCGCTGCAAGCATTTCTGCTCTATGCTTCTGAGTATGAAAAGGCTGTCTTTTCTTGCGCTTCGTTATAAACTCATCAGACTCAAGTGCAATTATAAGATGCTTTCCTAAACTGGCAGCCTTCTGAAAAAAAGTCAGATGACCGTAATGCAGTATATCAAAACATCCGCCGATTAGCACGCCCTGATTATCTATCTGCTGTATTTTCAACTGTTCGAGCTCATTAAAAGGTATTATCTTGCTATTGGACATGAGAAAATTATACAATATCGTATCCGCACTATGAACTTCACGGTCGAAACAACACAAACTAAACGCAAAATACTGATCGTTGACCGGTCGGGGCATCCTATAACCCGTCAGCTCAAAGAAGCTTTCATCAAATACGATAACGAGGTGTTTATTTCGCCTGCGCTCCCCCACAATCTTGATCAGTTTGACAGTTGTTTTTTTGTCGATGAATCAAAAAAAATATTCGACAAAGTCATGATGCATGACAAGATCAGAGGCATCTTTCTCTACGCTGGCAATCCGAAACGCACACAGGAATATAATCATCTTTTGAGGCATTTAGGCATCCGTCACACAAAAATAATACATTTATATAGTTATGAGGAAGTACATGATGATGATCTCGAGAAGATTCTCTGGTTTTCGTTTACTACAACAGGTGAAACACTTCTGACTTTCCATATTCATAAAAAAATTGAGAAAAAAGAGCTGCCTAAAGCCAAAGAGGAAACATTTATTATCAAGAAGAATCTATTCAGGCCAAAGATTATCATCGCAGCGGTACTATTGATAATACTTATTCTTCATACGCTCTTTCTCGTACCTCTGGGTATCGGTAACTACTATTTATATAAAAGTTTTAAGAATCTCAAGGACAATGACTTTACGGGCATGCTTACCAATACGTCGCACGCTCAGGATTATATTAACACGACAAAAAGCTTATACACTTTTGCACGACCGGTTTTCCTCATACTATCACTTGCATCCTATCCCGATAATCTGTTGCAGATGGACGATTCTGCTACCACAGTTATGTCAGAGCTGCCGGTCATAACACAGACCTCAAAACAATATATCGGTCTGCTTCTCAAAAAAAATAAAAGTCCCGAAGAACAATCACTATTATATGAACAACAGAAAACCCTAACATCGCAGCTCGATGATCTCTCACAGGATCTATCGTATCTCTATCAGAAACTCCCTGATATGCCTCAACTTAAAAAATATAAGGAGCAGTTGAAAGATGGCATAACAGCAATTGATACGGGCAGGAAGATACTACCTCACATGGATACCATTTTTGCAAAAGGTGGTTCAAAAAAGTATCTTCTGATGTTTGCTAACAATATGGAGCTAAGGCCTGGAGGCGGATTTATAGGGTCGTTTGGCATTCTCAACACTCATAACTATAGTATCGGTGATCTCCGGGTGTATGATGTATACGATGCAGATGGTCAGCTCAAGGCACATATCGAGCCTCCCGCCCCCATTCGCGATTATCTTCACCAACCTCACTGGTTTCTCCGCGATTCGGCATTTTCACCTGATTTCTATGAAAACTACAAGCAGGCAACCTTTTTCCTGCAGCGCGAGATGAGTATGAATGATTTTGACGGCGGTATCTTGATTACGACTACAGCCATCCAGAATATGTTGGAGGCTACGGGAGATCTGTATGTCCCTGATTTTAATGAGATCGTAAATCACGATAATTTTTATCTCAAAGCACAGCTCTATGCCGAGAAAGGATTTTTCCCTGGCTCAACACAGAAAAAGCGCTTTCTATCAGCGGTAATGGATCAATTGATCATTCGTATAGAAGATAGTGCCGGTCCCAAACTGTTTCAGATGCTTGAAAAATCACTCGATGAAAAGCAGATTGTTGCTTACTTTGAGGACAGCAAAGTTGAGAATACGATGAATGGACAGTATTGGTCGGGCCGTATCATCAGTCCAAGTTGCACTTCGTCAAACACAAACTGTCTGGTGGACTACCTGCTGCCATACGATGCAAACCTGGGGGTAAACAAAGCGAACTTTTATGT